>NZ_WBRZ01000461.1:0-2085 GCF_008923895.1 Pseudomonas sp. GXM4 | reverse complement strand
AAGGCGGCCTATCCAACCTACAAATACCGCTGGCACCCGACCGCTCTCAATTGCGCCTCAATCTACCCTCACGCAAACATCAACAACATGTACTGACTTAAGCACAATAAAATCGCGCAAAATCCCGCTTTCCGGGTATTCCTCTCAATTTTTTCCGACTGCTTGCCATCCTTTCCCCTCGCGGTTAGGGTTGAAGCCATGAAAACCTCTCACACCCTCATTCAGCTTCGCCAGCACCGCAGCCTGTGCCTCGTCAGTGCACGACTGCCAGGCTGAATCGCTGCGCCTCGTCCCACGCTTTTCCAAGAACATTCGTTCAACCGGCAGGCCGCCTCTTTTCGGCCCAGACAACAAGGAATTTCCCGATGAGCATGCTCAAAGACCCGTCTTCGAAATACCGCGCGTTTCCCGTCATCAACCTGCCTGATCGCACCTGGCCGTCGAAGACCATCGACGCCGCGCCGATCTGGTGCAGCTCCGACCTGCGTGACGGCAACCAGTCGCTGATCGAGCCAATGGACGCGGCGAAGAAGCTGCGCTTCTGGAAAACCCTGGTGCAGGTCGGCGTGAAGGAGATCGAAGCGTCGTTCCCGGCCGCGTCGCAAACCGACTTCGACTTCGTGCGTACCCTGATCGAAGAAGGCCACATACCGGACGACACCACCATTCAGGTGCTGACCCAGGGCCGTGAAGACCTGATCGAGCGCACTTTCGAATCCCTGCGCGGGGCGAAGAAAGCCATCGTTCACCTGTACAACGCCACCTCGCCTTCTTTCCGTCGCATCGTCTTCAACCAGGACAAGGACGGCATCAAGGCCATCGCGGTCAACGCTGCCAAGCTGTTCGTCAAATATGCAGCCATGCAGCCGGAAACCGAGTGGACCTTCGAATACTCGCCGGAAACCTTCAGCGCTACCGAGCTGGAATTCGCCAAGGAAGTCTGCGACGCCGTGATCGAGGTGTGGAACCCGACGCCTGAGCACAAGATGATCCTCAACCTGCCGGCCACGGTTGAATGCGCGACGCCGAACGTCTACGCCGACCAGATCGAGTGGTTCGGTCGCAACATCAACCGCCGTGACAGCGTGATCATCAGTCTGCACACCCATAACGACCGTGGTACTGGCGTCGCGGCCACAGAGCTGGGCCTGATGGCCGGCGCTGATCGCGTCGAAGGCTGCCTGTTCGGCAACGGCGAGCGCACCGGCAACGTCGACCTCGTCACCGTCGCGCTGAACATGTACACCCAGGGCGTCGACCCTGAGCTGGACTTCTCCGATATCGATGGCGTGCGCAAGGTTGTCGAAGAGTGCAACCAGATCCAGGTCCACCCGCGTCATCCGTACGTTGGCGACCTGGTGCACACCGCGTTCTCCGGCTCGCACCAGGACGCAATCCGCAAAGGCTTCGCCCAGCAGAAACCGGACACCCTGTGGGAAGTGCCGTACCTGCCGATCGACCCGGCCGACATCGGTCGCAGCTACGAGGCGGTGATCCGCGTCAACAGCCAGTCGGGCAAGGGCGGCATCGCTTACTTGCTGGAGCAGGAATACGGCATCAGCCTGCCACGGCGCATGCAGATCGAGTTCAGCCAGGTTGTGCAGCGTGAAACCGATCGCCTGGGCCTGGAGATGACCGCCAAGCAGATTCACTCACTGTTGATCAGCGAATATCTGCAAGCCAACACTCCTTACGCGCTGGTCAGCCATCGTCTGCAGGAAGAGAATGGCAACAGCGCCGTCGAAGTCGAAGTGGCAAGCAAAGGTCAGGGCGAAACCAACCTGCACTGGCGCGGCAAGGGCAACGGCGCGCTGGAAGCACTGGTCGCCGGCCTGCCGATTCCGGTGGAAATCATGGACTACAACGAACACGCAATCGGCGCGGGCACCAATGCCAAAGCAGCGGCCTACATCGAACTGCGGGTGAACGGTGAACGTGCGGTGCACGGCGTGGGTATCGATGAAAACATCACCACGGCGAGTTTCAAGGCACTGTTCAGCGCGCTGAACCGCTCGCTGAGCCAGCCAGAGGCGAAGGCGGCGTAATCGACCGCTGAAATGCGAAAGGCCCCGGCGTGTGAGCTCC
>NZ_WBRZ01000460.1:0-2095 GCF_008923895.1 Pseudomonas sp. GXM4 | reverse complement strand
CCGTTTGGCGCCCTTTTTTTATGGGCGCCGGATGGGCTATCCTCGGGCTCTCCCGCGCCGTCGTCAGAGCCGGGTGTTGAGCAGAGAACCCCCGATGATCACCAGCAAGCTGCCGAATGTCGGCATCACTCTTTTCACGCAGATGTCTCAGCTCGCGGCGCAGACCGGCGCGATCAACCTGTCCCAGGGTTTCCCGGATTTCGACGGCCCGCAGTCGTTGCGTGATGCGGTCGGGCGGCATATCGCCAGTGGCCATAACCAGTATTCGCCGATGACCGGTTTGCCGGCATTGCGTCAGCAGATCGCGGCCAAGATCGCCCGCAGCTACGGCGTGACTGTTGATGCCGATCATGAAGTGACGGTAACACCTGGCGCGACCCAGGCGATCTTCTGCGCGATTCAGGCCGTTATCCACAGCGGCGATGAAGTCATCGTCTTCGATCCGTGCTACGACAGCTACGCACCGGCAACGGAGCTGGCGGGTGGTCGTTGCGTGCATGTGCAGCTGAATCCGGACGATTTCTCCATCGATTTCGATCAACTCGCTGCGGCCCTGAGCCCGCGCACGAAAATGATCGTCATCAACACCCCGCACAACCCCAGCGGCGCATTGATCAGCCGCGCCGAGCTCGATCAACTGGCGGCGTTGATCCGTGATCGCGACATCTATCTGATCAGCGACGAAGTCTACGAACACCTGGTCTTCGACGGCGTGCCACATGTCAGCGTGCTGGCCCATGAAGAGCTGTATCAGCGCGCGTTCGTGGTCAGTTCGTTCGGCAAGACGTACCACGTCACCGGCTGGAAAACCGGCTACGTCGTCGCCCCGCCAGCGCTGACGGCCGAGCTGCGCAAGGTGCATCAGTACGTCAGTTTCTGTGGCGTCACACCGCTGCAATACGCGCTGGCCGATTACATGGCCGAGCAACCGGAACACGTTGAAGAGCTGCCGGGTTTCTATCAGGCCAAGCGCGATCTGTTCTGCGATCTGCTCGCGCCGTCGCGCTTCAGTTTTACCCGGGTCACCGGTACCTATTTCCAGTTGGTCGATTATTCGCAGATCCGTCCTGATCTGAATGATGTCGACATGGCCATGTGGATGACTCGCGAGCACGGTGTCGCGAGCATTCCGGTGTCGGTGTTCTACCAGAATCCACCGCAGGGCCAGCGCCTGATACGCCTGTGCTTTGCCAAACGCGAGGAGACGCTGCGTGAAGCGGCGGCGAAACTATGCGTGATCTGAGTGCATTGCCAGACCTGACCCTGGCGTTGATCCAGACCAGCCTGGCCTGGCACGACCGCCAGGCCAACCTCGAGCATTTCGAGCTGCTGCTGGAGCAGGCCCGGGGCGCCGATCTGATCATCCTGCCGGAGATGTTCACTACCGGATTCTCGATGGAATCGGAAACCCTCGCCGAAGTCGAAAACGGCCCGACCAGTAAATGGCTGCGGGCGCAGGCAGCCAAGTTCGATGCGGTCATCACTGGCAGCGTGATCATCCAGGCGGCCGACGGCAGCCATCGCAACCGCTTGCTGTGGGCGCGGCCGGACGGCGAAGTGCTGCATTACGACAAGCGTCATCTGTTCCGCATGGCCGGCGAGCACAACCATTACACGCCCGGCGAGCGGCAGGTGCAGTTTGAACTCAAGGGCTGGCGGATTCGTCCGCTGATCTGCTACGACCTGCGTTTCCCGGTGTGGAGCCGCGATGCGCAGGACACCGATTTGCTGCTGTATACCGCGAACTGGCCGGGCGCACGGCGTCTGCACTGGAACCGCCTGCTGCCGGCACGAGCGATTGAAAATCTCTGCTACGTGGCAGCGGTAAATCGGGTGGGCAGCGATGGCAAAGGCTTCGCCTATACCGGCGACAGTCAGGTGCTGGATTTCCAGGGCGAGACGTTGCTGGCGGCGGGGGAGGCGGATGGCGTGTTCAAGGTGATTGTGGAAGCGGCGCCGTTGGCGGCGTATCGCGAGCGCTTTCCGGCGAACCTGGATGCCGACACTTTCGAGTTCACCTAACGCAGCCGATCATTCCCACGCTCTGCGTGGGAATGCAGCCCGTGACGCTCCGCTTCACTGGACGCGGAGCGTC
>NZ_WBRZ01000046.1:0-25613 GCF_008923895.1 Pseudomonas sp. GXM4 | reverse complement strand
AGGGGGCGAGGGGGAAAGGGAGCCGATCTTCGTTGAATTCAAGAACGAGCTCGACGCAGAGTCTCAGGTCGGCGCATCTTCAACAAACACCTCGCCCAAGTCCCCTCTCCTTCTGGGAGAGGGTTAGGGTGAGGGCCGTCCCTGGAGAAACCGGATCGCAAGACAAAACAACACTCCCCAATCATCATCGTGTTGCCTGATACACAGCCATCGCGAGCAGGCTCACTCCTACAGTTTTGATCGGATGTATTCAGTGAGAAAACGGTCGGCTGTCAGGCCGCCTTCGCGAGCAAGCTCGCTCCCACAGAAAAGCAAAAAGCAAAAGCAATCCGCCTCCTGCTTTCACCACTCAATACAATGAGCGCAAGCTCGAGTAGCTTTTGATCCTGGAGCCCGTCGGCAGGCTGAGTGGAGGGATTGATCCGGGGGTGGGAGCGCAGCGACCGTCTGGCGCAGCCAGACACAGCGGAAGGAGGTGCAGCGAAGCAAACCGTAGCCGCTGCGCCCGGATCGATTCCGGAGCGAAGGAACCCCGAGCTCCAGCGAGCGGGCCGAACGTCAGGGCGAAGCCTTTTTGGGTACTTTTTCGGCGTCTGGAAAAAGTGCCTCGCCGTAAGGGCGAAACCGCCAGCCGCAACACCACCAAAAAAGGATATACACCCAAAAACCCCAAAGCATGGTCGGCCCAAAGGCCGCCAAGAACACAAAAAAAGCCCCACAACCGAAAACCAGTGTGGGGCGAAAAAATTGGTTGGTTGCGGCCAACCAAAGGAGCTCTGTCAAAACCCGTCAAGCGCTCAGATCAAATACACTCCTGAGCCGCCCGCTCAAAACTCGAAGGCAACAAATTCGACGCCAGCAAATGCCGCTCATAAATGAACACCTTGCCGCCCTTCCCCGCCTTGTACGCCTCCAGCACGTTATCCGCCGAGACCTTGCTCGGCACCACAATCCGATAACTGCGCTGACTCTGCGAAACCGTCGGATTCAACGCACTGTCCTGCAACTTCGGCACCACGCAATCGGCGTATTGCGCCGGCGTCTTGCTGGTCTGCAAGGTCAGGGTCGGATCGTTCGGCGCCGAAGCGCAACCGGCGAGCAACAGGGAAACAAAAGCCATGGCTGGCACGAATAAAGGACGCATGGAGTAAATCCTGAAAATAAAGGTTCGGTTCAACCGGCAACGGTTCGACTTCACGGCGCCGCCGTTGCCATTTACGTTTTAAGAATCAGCTCGACGCCACCAGGGCCTTGAGCGACACATCGAATTGCTTCAGCGCATTGAGTTGCAGGTCACGCTGCTGATTGATCTGCGCGGCGATTTGCGGCGCCGCCTGGTTGTGCACCCAGACCGAAGGCAACTCTTGCTCGATCGCCCCCTCGGCCTTGCCGATGTACTGCAGATCGGCGTCGTAGAACCGTGCAGAGAAGCGCGCCTCGACCAAACTGTTACGCTGAGTCAGCAAGCGGTTGAACGTGTCGAGCTTGACCACCACGTCCGGATGGGCCTGAACCAGCGCATCGAGGTTGTCGTAGACGGTCACCGAGACGAACTGCTGTTGCAGCGAACTCACCAGCCAGTCGAGGGCCAGTTCCGGGTCGGAGCTGCCGACAAAGGCGTCGCGGATTCGCGAGTCCAGTGCGTCTTTCGCACCGTTCAGCGCCATGTCGTGGTAGCGCTCCAGGTATTGCAGGTTCTGCAACGTGTTTTCGCTCAACAACACACCCACGGTCTGCGTGTGCTGCAACGCCGAGGCGCTGGCAGCGATGGGTTGCAGGTGACACGACCGGGCGTCGTCTGCGTAAGCCGGTGCGGTAACTACCCCGCCCATCAGCAGGGCGATGATTGCCAGTCGAGTCAGAATGTTCATCGCGCAATTTCCTTGAGCTGCGTCTTCGATGGAGGCGATTTTCCGCCGATCGCCGGCAAAGCAGAACTTGCGTTTCTTGATGGTCACTATTACTTCCAGCAATAGTTGCGCGTCGCGCAGACTGATGCACACTGAGCACATTCAAGAAAAATGATGAGGGTCTCGCCTTGAGAACGTTTGATCTGATCCGTGACGCCGTGCTGCCCGAATATCGCGATCGCGTAGCCGAATACCTGATGCAGTACGAAAGCATCCTGCTGGACAAAAACGCCCGCGATGCGCAATTGATCCGCGACACTGCCCAGCAACTGCGCGGTTATCTGCGCGGGCTCAACACCACGCGGGTGCTGGGCATGGCCTATTGGGAAGAGCTCGATCGCCGCGTGGTAGACACCTGGCTAAGCCCGCAAGAGTGACCGCTGGAGCGCCAGTGGTCTGCCCGGCAACACGCCCCCTGCGAAAAACCTGACCAAACGCTTACAATCGCAGGCCTATTGCCATACAGACAGGCCTGCCCGGAAATGCCGCTCGACCCGCCAACGATGCTGACCATCACGATCGCCCTCGCAGCCGCTGCCGCGCTGTACCTGGCGGTCGAGTGGCGCAGCATCCGTGAGCCTTCGCTACTGTTCTGGAGCGCCGGTTTCGCCACCATCACCATCGGTTCCACCCTCGCGCTGCTGCGCAGCAGCGGTTTTCTGCTGCTGGGCATCTGGTTCGCCAACGGCCTGCTGGTGACCGCGCATTTCTTTTTCCTGCTCGGTGTGGCGCGCTTCACCCAGACCCGACTGTCGCCGGCGTGGTACCTGATTTTCGCGACGTGGCTGATCATGTTGATGTTGCCGGACGGCCCGCTGTGGTCCAAGGCCATGCTGGTAGCCAACTCGCTGCTGGTGGCGATCCCGACACTCAAGGCCAGTTCGCTTCTGCGCCCGCACGGCAAGTCGTTGAGCGTTGGCGCGGTGCAATTGCGCTATGTGCTGCTCGGCCACGGCATCTTTTATGTGGCCAAGGCCCTGACCGTGGTGATCCCCGGCACGCTGATCGATCTGGCGGCGTTTCGTGGCGAGATCATTCAGATCTCGCTGGTCGAAGGCGCGATGGCGATCATGTTGATCGCCCTGTCGATGACCGGCACCGAGCGTTATCGCCGGGAAAAGCAAATCGCCCGCCTCGCCGAGCGCGATCCGCTCACGGCCCTCTACAACCGCCGCGCCCTGGAAAAACGCACGCCACGCCTGTTGGCCGGTGTCTCCGCGCAAAGACCGGGTGCGTTGCTGTTGATCGATATCGACAACTTCAAACTGGTCAACGACCAGTACGGGCATATCGCCGGT
Organism: Pseudomonas sp. GXM4; assembly: GCF_008923895.1. NCBI lineage: Bacteria > Pseudomonadati > Pseudomonadota > Gammaproteobacteria > Pseudomonadales > Pseudomonadaceae > Pseudomonas > Pseudomonas sp. GXM4. The sequence goes on along the minus strand of NZ_WBRZ01000046.1, from coordinate 22,405 downwards.
GATCGCTTGCTGATTGCTCTGAGCGAGATGATCCGCGCCCAGCTGCCGCCCCATGCGCTGACGGCGCGGCTGGGTGGCGACGAGTTTCTGATGCTGCTCAACAATGCCTCAGCCGAAGCTATCCTTGAACTGGGCAACGCCTTGCGCGAACAGTTTCTGGCCTTGGCGTCGCACACCTATCCCACGTCCGCTGCGGTGACTTTGAGCATCGGCGCCACCCTGTTCGACAAACCGCCGGCCAGTCTCGCGGCGCTGATCGAACTTGGCGACGCCGCGCTCTACGAGTCCAAACGCGGCGGACGCAACCGCTTGCGCCTGTCCGGCCTCGCCACTCCAGGATGACCCCAGCCATGTCCAGCCACGCCACCCCGCTGCAAGACCTCGCCGCCCCCGAAGGCGTTTGTTACGGCTGCGGCGGCCGCAATCCGCAAGGCCTGCACGTGAAAAGTCGTTGGGATGAGGACGGCAGCCACGTCATCGCCGAGCATCTGCCCGAAGCGCAATATTGCGGCTGGCCGGATCTGGTTTACGGCGGGCTGATTGCCATGCTGGTCGACTGTCACTCCAACTGGACCGCCATGGCCTGGCACTACCGCGCAGAAAACCGCGAAGCCGGCAGCCTGCCGCGCATCGACTGCGTCACCGGCAACCTTGGGATCAAGTTCATCAAGCCCACGCCGATGGGCGTACCGCTGCTCTTGCGTGCACGGGTCGAAGGTGAAGTCGGGCGCAAGACCCGGGTGATTTGCGAGGTGTATGCCGGGGAAGTGCTGACGGCAGTGGGTGATTCGGTGTTTGTGCGGGTGGATACGGGGCAGTTGGCGGATGCAGCGCATGGCCGCGAAAGCCAAAGCCCCTCACCCTAGCCCTCTCCCAAAGGGAGAGGGAACTGACCGAGGTGCTTGGTGCAGATACGCCGACCTGGGAAACCGAGCCGAACTCAAATCTTGAAAAAACCCTCACCCTAGCCCTCTCCCAGAGGGAGAGGGGATTGACCGAGGTGTCTGGTGGAAATAGGCCGACCTGGGAAACCGAGTCGAACACAAATTCTGAAAAGCTTGAAAATCGGCTCCCTCTCCCTCGGGAGAGGGCTGGGGTGAGGGGCTGCGGTTCAAGCCACGCAGCCACACTCAAGCCGAAAGCGAAACGTTCTGAGCAGCTTTTTAACGCGACAAAGCCGCCACACCCGCCCGCGCCGCATGCAGCTTTTTATAGCTTTCGATCAAGCGCAAATGCCGATCCAGCCCTTCCAGCTTCATGCTCGTTGGCGTCAAACCGTAAAAGCGCACACTGCCATTCACCGAACCAATCGCCGCATCCATACGCTCGTCACCAAACATCCGACGGAAGTTGGCCTCGTAGTCTTCCAACTCGAGATCCTCGTCCAGCTCCATCTCCAGCACCACATTCACAGCCTGATAGAACAAGCCGCGCTCAACGGTGTTGTCGTTGTATTGCAGGAATGCCTCAACCAGATCCTTGGCCTCGTCAAACTTCTGCAGCGCGAGGTAGATCAACAGGCGCAGTTCCAGAATCGTCAACTTGCCCCACGGTGTGTTGTCATCGAACTCGATGCCGATCAGCGTGGTGATATCGGTGTAGTCATCCTGCTCACTGCGTTCCAGGCCCTGGACCAGATTGCGCAGGCCAACCTTACTGAGGTTGTGCAGATTGAGGATGTCGGCGCGGAATTGCAGGGCTTTGTTGGTGTTGTCCCAGATCAGGTCTTCGACCGGGTAGATTTCCGAGTAATCCGGCACGAGGATGCGGCAGGCTTTGGCGCCGATGTGCTCGTAGACCGCCATGTAGACTTCCTTGCCCATGTCTTCGAGGATGCCGAACAGGGTCGCGGCTTCTTCGGCATTGGAGTTTTCGCCTTGGCCTGAGAAGTCCCATTCGACGAATTCGAAGTCTGGCTTGGCACTGAAGAAGCGCCACGACACCACACCGCTGGAATCGATGAAGTGCTCGACGAAGTTGTTCGGTTCGGTCACTGCCTGCCCCGAGAACGTCGGCTGCGGCAAGTCGTTGAGGCCTTCGAAGCTGCGGCCCTGGAGCAGTTCGGTCAGGCTGCGTTCCAGCGCGACTTCCAGGCTCGGGTGCGCGCCGAAGGAAGCGAAGACGCCGCCAGTGCGCGGGTTCATCAGGGTCACGCACATCACCGGGAATTCACCGCCCAGCGAGGCGTCCTTGACCAGCACCGGGAAGCCCTGCTCTTCCAGGCCCTTGATGCCGGCGAGGATGCTCGGGTATTTCTCCAGGACCTCTTGCGGTACGTCCGGCAGGGCCATTTCGCCTTCGAGGATTTCGCGTTTGACTGCGCGCTCGAAAATTTCCGACAGGCACTGCACCTGCGCTTCGGCCAAGGTGTTGCCGGCGCTCATGCCGTTGCTCAGGTAGAGGTTTTCGATCAGGTTGGACGGGAAGTACACCACTTCACCGTCCGACTGGCGCACGAACGGCAGCGAGCAGATGCCGCGCTGGGTGTTGCCGGAGTTGGTGTCGTACAGGTGCGAGCCACGCAGCTCGCCGTCGCGGTTGTAAATGCCGAGGGTGTAGTCGTCGAGAATCTCGCTTGGCAATTCGTCCTTCGGACCCGGCTTGAACCATTTCTCGTCCGGATAATGGACGAATTCGGCGTTGGCGATGTCTTCGCCCCAGAACTGGTCGTTATAGAAGAAGTTGCAATTGAGGCGCTCGATGAACTCGCCCAGCGCCGACGCCAGTGCGCCTTCCTTGGTCGCGCCCTTGCCGTTGGTGAAGCACATCGGCGAATGCGCGTCGCGGATGTGCAGCGACCAGACGTTGGGCACGATGTTGCGCCACGAGGCGATTTCGATCTTCATGCCGAGATCGGCAAGGATCTTCGACATGTTGGCGATGGTCTGTTCCAGCGGCAGGTCCTTGCCGGCGATGTAGGTGCCCGCCTGGGAATCGGACTGCGGCATCAACAAGGCCTGGGCATCGGCGTCGAGGTTGTCGACTTCTTCGATTATGAACTCGGGGCCGGTCTGCACCACTTTCTTCACGGTGCAACGGTCGATGGAACGCAGGATGCCCTGGCGATCCTTGTCCGAGATGTCGGCGGGCAATTCGACCTGGATCTTGAAGATCTGGTTGTAGCGGTTTTCCGGGTCGACGATGTTGTTCTGCGACAGGCGAATGTTCTCTGTCGGAATATTGCGCGTGTCGCAGTACAGCTTGACGAAGTAAGCCGCGCACAAGGCCGACGACGCCAGGAAGTAGTCGAACGGCCCCGGTGCCGAGCCATCGCCCTTGTAGCGAATGGGCTGATCGGCGATCACCGTGAAGTCGTCGAACTTGGCTTCAAGTCGAAGGTTGTCGAGAAAGTTGACCTTGATTTCCATGCGGGATTACCAGAATACGGCTAAACGAATGGCGGCCATTATCCGGTTTTTGTGCGGGAAGTCTCGCCCTTTCGGGATTCGCCGCTGGCCGGCGCTGCTGGAAATTCCAACGGATTCGCTACACTTTGAAAAAATCCAGGCGATACCAATAACAACAATCTGAACATTGTGCGCTCGCCATTGTTCTAGATTCAGAAGACACCGGATCAAGGACGAGCACATGGCCGTTACTCTCCCTGCGCAGCCAATCCCCACCCCGCAACGCGCCGTGACCCGGCGCCTGGCCATCGCCGTTGGCGCACTGTTCGTTGCGGGTGTCATCGCCGCGATCAGCACCTTGCTTGGCATCGCCAATACCCTTGACGCGAAGGATCTGGAACAGAACCAGTTCTATTCCGTGCGCGCCGTGGAAAACCGCATCACCGCGTCGAAAAACTACATCACCAGTTATGCCTACTGGACCCGCGCCTATGAAGCCTTGAGCGGGCCGATCGACGTCAACTGGGCCTATACCGAACAGAACATGGGCAAGACCCTGTTCACCAGCGACGGCTACGACGGCGTGTTCGTCCTCGATCGCAATCGCACCAAGTACGCGGTGATTCGCGGGCAGATGGTTGAAACCGACGTATCCAGCGTACTGCAAGCGCCCGCCTCGGCGCTGGTCGAGCAGGTGCTGAGTCAGCCTGATCTGACCAAGCCGATCAGCAGTTATTCATTGTTCGAAGGCTGGCCGGCGCTGATCACCGCTGCCGCGATCATTCCCAACGACGAGCGCCCGCTGGATGAACTGAGAAACACCTCGGTGCTGGTGTTCGTCGACAAGCTGACCCCGACCAAACTGCGCAAGATCGGCAGCGGTTATGGCCTGACGAATCTGACCCTGGTCCCGGACGGCACCATTGAGAAAGGCCATCCAAGCGTGCCCCTCGACAGCACCGGCTACAGTCTGGTCGCCGACCTGCAACGACCCGGCCAGCAATTGCTATGGACGCTGGTGCCGCCGCTCGGCGCGACGTTTCTGGTGCTGATGCTGCTCACCGCCTATTTTTTCCGCCATGCATTGCGCTCATCGCAATACGTCGATAACAGTATCCATGCCATGCAGGCCTCGAATCAGGCACTCGAGAAAGCCAATCATGCGCTCGAAGCCAGTGAAGAACGCTTTCGCGCCGTGGCCGAAGCGGCGTCGGACTGGATCTGGGAAGTTGATGATCAGTTGGCGCTGACCTATCTGTCGGCGCGCTTCAGCGAAGTCACCGGCTACCCGCAAGCCCTGTGGCTGGGCCAGGACATCGGCGAATTACTGACTTGCGACACCACGCCACTGGAGCTGTGGCTGCGCAAACTCAGCGAAGAAAACAGCGCCGGCGATTTGCGCTGTACTTATCGCGATCACTCCGGGCAGCCACGCCACTGCCGGCTCTCGGCGCGGCCGATTTTCGACAAGGACAGCGTCGTCGGCTATCGCGGTACTGCCAGCGATATCACCGACGAAGTCGCCGCCCATGCGCAGATCCAGCACCTGTCGATGCACGACGCCCTGACCGGTCTGCCCAACCGCAACAAACTGGCGCGTTATCTGGATGAAGTGCTGCTATTGAAAGAGCACTCGCCACCGCTGTCGCTGCTGATGATCGATCTGGACAACTTCAAACCGATCAATGATTCCCTCGGCCATCCTGCCGGTGACGCGGTTCTCCAGGAAGTCGCCACGCGCCTGCGCGAATGCACCCGCGAGCACGACCTCGTCGCCCGCCTCGGTGGTGATGAATTCGTCGTGGTGCTCAATGGCATGGACAGCCATAACGAGATCGACAAATTCTGCACACGGCTGATCGGCAGCCTGCATCAGCCGATCCTCTACGAACAGCATCCGCTGCATATCGGCGCCAGTGTCGGCATCGCCCTGAGTCGTCGACACGGTTTCGTCGCCAGCGATCTGATTCGCTACGCCGACATCGCGCTGTATCAGGCCAAATCCGACGGCAAGAACACCTGGTGCTACTTCGAAGCGCACATGAGCGACCAGATCCAGACGCGTCGGCAAATGGAAGATGACCTGCGCCATGCGCTCAAGCACAACGAGTTCGTCCTGCACTACCAGCCGCGCTACAAGGTCGACGGCAAGCACATCGTTTCGGTGGAAGCGCTGGTGCGCTGGCAGCATCCGACCCAGGGCTTGCTCGGGCCGGACGTGTTCATTCCGCTGGCCGAGCAGACCGACCTGATCGTCCCGCTGGGCCGCTGGGTGCTGCGCGAAGCCTGCGAAACCGCGCTGGAATGGCCCCATGACATTCTGCTGTCGGTCAACCTCTCGCCTGCGCAGTTCGCCCTCAGCGATGTCGTCGAGGATGTTCGTGAAGTGCTGGTGGATACGCGTTTCCCGGCCAGCCGTCTGGAGCTGGAGATCACCGAAAACGTGATGCTCAACGACACCGATGGCGCGCTGACCACCATGAATCAGCTCAAGGAGCTCGGCGTGCGTCTGAACATGGACGACTTCGGCACCGGTTATTCGTCGCTCGGTTACCTACGCGCCTATCCATTCGACGGGATCAAGATCGACAAACGCTTCATCGCCTCAATCAGCAGCGGCACCAACGACCGTGCCGTGGTGCAAGCGATCATCGGTCTGGGCAAAGCCATGGGGCTGACGGTGACGGCCGAAGGCGTCGAGACCGAGGAGCAACTGGCGATTCTCGGCAAGGATCAATGCAACGAGGTGCAGGGTTATTTCATGAGTCGGCCGATCGACAAGGCGGCTTTTGCTGATCTGCTACGAGCTTCGCGACTGTCGCTGGTGAGCAAAAAAGGTCGGGTAACGTGAATCTCAACCATCGTTGGCAACGCGCACCTTGCCGCTGAACACGCGGAAACCGAAGGTGTTGTAGGCCAGCGTGATGGGGATCAGCACGGCGAATCCGACCAGCATGAAGATCTGGCTGGTGGGGCTTGAGGCTGCTTCGCTCAAAGTCAGATCCGGCGGAATGATGAATGGATACAGCGCGACCAGCATCACCGCGAAAGCCAGCACGAAAACGCCCAGTGCGGCGAACAACGGCACGCAGTCAAAGCGCCCGTGAAAACCTTTGCTGAACCCCCATCCTAGAGCGCTGACGATCAGCCCTGCCGCCAACCACAGCCGGATATCGGCAAGCCGCCGGGCGTATTGCGGCTGCAACGTCGCCGTCCATGCGATCAGCACCAGCAATAACGCCACGACGACCAGCGACAGCACGCGAGCCTGGCGGGCCGAGTGCTGCTGCAATTCATCCAGGGTCCGCCAGTACAACCAGCACGTCCCCAGCCAGACGTACCCGAGCACCAGCACCAAACCGCAAAACACCGGGAACGGATTCAGCCAGTCGCGGCCATCGCCAATGTACTGACCGCCCTGATGCGCAACGCCTTGCACGAGAGTGCCGAGCACCATGCCCTGGACAAACCCGGTCAGCAGCGAAGCCAGGGCCAGCACGCCGTCGACGATGCGCTTGCGTCGTTCATTCGGTGCGTAATCGCGAAACTCCAGCGCCATGGCCCGCGCGATCAAGGCGAGGAACATCACGATAAAAGGCACGTACAAGGCCGGCAGCAAGATCGCATACGCCAGCGGAAACAACGCCAGCAGCCCGCCGCCGCCGAGCACCAGCCAGGTTTCGTTGGCGTCCCACACCGGCAGAATCGTCACCGCCATCGTCCGCCACTGCCGACTGCAACGCGCAAGCCCCATGAGCATGCCAACGCCCAGATCGGTGCCGTCGAGCACTACGTAGTTCATCACCGAGAACGCCAGTGCGGCAGCGCACAACAGCGTCAGCCAGTCGGTATCCATGTCTGCGACTCCTCAGTGCCCGGTTTCGTCGGCAAGGGTGGGCTGCGGCCCGGGTTGATCCTGCTGTGGCGGCTCGCGCAACAGGCGCAGCAACACCCACAGACCGATGCCGAAGATCAGCAGATAAAACAGCAGAATCAACCACGTCGCCCCGACGACTTGAGCCCTCGACACCGACGACAGACTGTCCGCCGTGCGCATTAATCCGTAAACGGTAAACGGCTGTCGCCCCACTTCGGTGACGACCCAGCCGCTGAGCATCGCCAGAAATCCGGCCGGCGCCAGCAGCACGCACGCGCCCAGCCAGCGACGCGCCGTGTACAGGCGATTACGTCGGCGCAGGATCAGGCTGACCACGCCCTGCCCAAGCATCAACAGTCCCAGCCCGACCATCAGCCGGAACGCGAAAAACACCGGCGCCACGGGCGGGATGTCCTTAGCCGGGAACTCATCAAGCGCAGCGATGGTGCTGGTCAGATCATGCTGCAGGTAGAGGGAGCCGATGCGAGGAATGGCGACTTCCCAATTGTTGCTCCGCTCGTCCATATCCGGCCATGCGAACAGGCGCAGTGGCTCCCCCGCGCCCTCTGGCGGGCGCGTCCATGAGCCTTCGATGGCCGCCACTTTCTGCGGCTGGGCGTGCAAACTGTGCCGGCCATGCAGATCCCCGACAACAATCTGCACCGGCATCAGCAGCGCAATCACCCACAGCGCCATGGAGAATTGCAGGCGAGCACGCGGGTTTTCCCGGGCCTGGCGCAATTGCCGGGCGCTGATCCCGGCAATCAGCGTCGCGCTGCCGATGAACACGGCGAGCAGCATGTGCGCCAAGCGATAGGGGAACGAAGGATTGAAGATGATTGCCCACCAGTCCTCAGCGAGGAAACGCCCGTCCGCGCCAATCGAATAGCCGGCGGGGGTTTGCATCCATGAGTTGGCGGAAAGAATCCAGAACGCGCTGATCAGCGAGCCCACCGCCACCGCACACGTGGCAAAAAAGTGCAGACGCGGGCCAACCTTCTTCAGGCCGAACAGCATGATGCCGAGAAATCCCGCTTCGATGAAAAATGCCGCCATCACTTCATAGAACATCAGCGGGCCGAGGACATCACCGGCCTGCACCGACAGCCGCGACCAGTTGAGGCCGAACTGATACTCCAGAATCAATCCCGACGCCGTGCCCACTGCGACATTTAGCGCAAACACTTTGAGCCAGTAGCGATAGACATCCAGATAAACCTGGCGCCCGGTCCTCAACCACAACGCTTCCAGCACCATGAGGAAATTCGCCAGACCGATGCTGAACGCCGCCAGCACGATGTGGAAACTGATCGTGATCGCAAACTGGGCGCGGGCCGCCATCAGGGCCGAATCAACAGGCTCCATCCATCAGCCGCTGTAGAACACAGCCAGCTTGTTGCCTTCAGGATCGCGCAGATAGGCCACGTAAAAGTCCGGCGTATAGGCTTCGCGCGTGCCCGGCGGTCCTTCATTGCTGCCGCCACTGTCGAGCCCGGCCTTGTGCACCTGATCGACCTGGTGCCGCGAGTCGGCGCGAAACGCCGGCATCATGCCGTTGCCCGGGGTCGCCGGCTCACCATTGAACGGTTGCGAGATGTGCACACTCCCGGGCCCGTTGGACTTGTCGGCGCAATCGGGCAAGTAGAAACAGTAGTGTTCTTCACGGTCATGCCGGTAGCCAAGCGGCGTCAGGATCGCCTTGTAAAAAGCCGCCGAACGCTCGACATCGTTGGCGCCGATAAACAGATAACTGAGCATGGGATCTCCTCCGATGGCAGCTGTCAGCGCTGTGGCTGTTCCTCGTTCAGGGTAAAAACATTGCCGGCGTCACGCACCAATTGGCGCCATTCGGCACTGGTGATCAGGCCTTGCTCCTCCATCTGATCCGCAGCCTTGAGCAACTCGTCATACTGCTGTTCCGGATCCAGATCGCCCTCGGCCTGCTCCGCCATCCTGCGCCATGCCGCCAGTGATGCCTTCTTTTGCTGATCGAACATACGGGTATCTCCTGAGGGACTTACCCGGTAGAAAAAACAGCGCGACAGAGGTTCAGGGCAGACGACGGATGGACGGTTGATACGCAAAACCTTGTAGGAGTGAGCCTGCTCGCGATAGCGGTATATCGGTCAAATTAAATTTGAATGCTCCTCCGTCATCGCGAGCAGGCTCACTCCCACAGAAAAGCAAAATCAAAAGATCGCAGCCTTCGGCAGCTCCTACAGTTGGTCGCGTACAACCTCAAGAACAGGTCGGCTGTCAGGCCGCCTTCGCGAGCAGGCTCGCTCCCACAAAAGCAAAGCAGCGCAGCTGCCCGCGGCGAAGCCGCCCCACTCAACAATGAGCGCAAGCTCGAGTGCTTTTGATCTTGCTTTTGATCCACCGGCGACGTCGGAAGGCTGAGTGGAGGGATTGATCCGGGCGTGGGAGCGCAGCGACCGTTCGACGAAGTCGAACACAGCGGAAGGAGGTGCAGCGAAGCAAACCGTAGCCGCTGCGCCCGGATCAGTCCCGTAGCGAAGGTACCCGAGCCTGCGAGGACCGAACGTAGGAGCAAGCCTTTTCGGTTACCTTTTTGGCGTCTGAAAAAGGTGACTCGCCGTAAGGGCGAAACCGCCAGCCGCAACACCGCAAAAAACGGATATTCACCCAAACCAACCAAAGCCTGGTCGGCCCAAAGGCCGCCAAGCCCCAAAAAACCCGCAAATGTCAAAACCGCTCCGCCACCCGCTTGTACGGATAATCCGGCTCCCGATACTTGCCCGGCTTCTGCCGTTTCGGCAACTCGACCTTGTCGCGCTTGACCTCTTCATAGGGGATGCGACTGAGCAGATCAGTGATGATGTTCAGCCGTGCACGACGCTTGTCATTGGAGTCGGCAACCCTCCACGGCGCCCAATCGGTATCGGTATGCTTGAACATCTCGTCCCGCGCCCGTGAGTAGTCATACCAGCGACTGTAGGATTTCAGATCCATTGGTGTCAGTTTCCAGGTCTTGCGCCCGTCATTGATTCGCGCTTCGAGCCGGCGGGTCTGTTCCTCCGGACTGACCTCAAGCCAGTACTTGAGCAGGATCACCCCCGAATCGACGATGGCGTTCTCCACCCAAGGGATCGACTTGAGAAACTTGTCGGCCTGTTCTTCCGTGCAAAAGCCCATGACCCGTTCGACGCCGGCGCGGTTGTACCAACTGCGGTCGAAAATCACCACCTCACCGCCCGCCGGCAGATGCGGCAGGTAGCGCTGCACATGCATCTGGCTCTTTTCGCGATCGGTTGGCGCCGGCAGTGCCATTACGCGGAACACCCGTGGGCTGACGCGTTCCGTGATCGCCTTGATCACCCCGCCCTTGCCTGCACCGTCGCGGCCTTCGAAAACAATACACACCTTGACACCTTTGGCGATGACCCACTCCTGCAGCTTGACCAGTTCAATGTGCAGCTTGCGCAGCTGTTGCAGATAGTCCTTGTTTTTCAAGCGTGGACGTTCGATTACCTTCGCGGGTTTCTTCTTGTCTTTCGCCATGAACCTGTCCTCGCGCTTCAACAGCCCGCTGAATTTGTTTATTGACCCGATGGCCCTGATCCGTGAGGTTAGTTCACGCCCGGTTGTTTGCCATCGCCGGGCAAAAAAGCCCTGTCGCCATGTGTTTCCTGGGTTTGTTCCGACGTCGCACTGTTCATTGCCCGATCCCCTGTTTGCTGGAGTTTTTTCGATGCCGTCGTCCAAATCATTGCCCACTGCCCTGCTCGGTCTGGCCCTGGCCTGCCCGGTGATGGCCGAGACCCAAGGTCTGGAGCTGGGGCAAGTGCTGATTTCGGCAGATCAGCGCAGTGGCAGCGATGCAGCGGTCGAAGAAGCGCGGGAACGCCTTGAGCAGGTTCCCGGCGGCGCCAACGTGGTCGACATGCGCCAGCCGTTGCAGGGACGTGTTGCCAGCAATCAGGATGTGCTGGCCTATCAGCCGGGGGTGTATGCACAGTCGGCGGGCAACGAAGGCGTGAAGATTTCCATCCGTGGTTCAGGCATCAACCGCGCGCCCGGCGCCCACGCCTCGGGGCTGTACACGATGCTGGATGGCTTGCCCCTCACCGGCCCCGGCGGCACACCGTATGAATTGCTCGAGCCACTGTGGGTCGAGCATGTCGAAGTTCTGCGCGGCGCCAATGGCTTCGATCGCGGTGCGCTGGCGCTGGGCGGCGCTATCGATTACGTCAGCCACACCGGTTACACCGCGCCGAAACTGCAAGTGCGTTACGCCACCGGCAGCCATGGCTATCAGCAGCGCCAGGTCAGCTCCGGGCAAGTGCTGGGCGATTTCGATTATTACGTGTCCCTGACCGATGCCAACGCCGACGGCTATCAGGACCACACCGCCAGCGAGAGCAAAGGCCTGATCGCCAACTTCGGCTATCGCTTCAACCCGAATCTGGAAACCCGCTTCTACTTTCGCTATCGCGAAACCGACAACGACCTCGCCGGTCGCGTGACCAAGCATTCCATCGAACACAGCCCACGGGCAGCCAATCCGGCGTATGTGGCCCGCGATGACAGCCGCAAGCAGCCCGGCAGCACCTTCATCGGCAACAAGACCACGTTCTACCTCGATGACGATTCGAGCATCCAGACCGGCCTCGCCTACCACGACTACCCGATGGATCTGCGCGAAGGCCCCAACCGGCTGAAGGTGGCATATACCGATGTCAGCGGCACCTTCGACTACAAACGCCGCGACACCCTGTTCGGCATGGAAAGCCGCAGCAATATCGGCCTGCGCGTGACCAAGCACCTGCCCAACGATGGCGCCAGCGAGTTCGTGCGCATCCCGAGTGGCAACACCGCCAGCTATGCCCCGGGCACGCGGATGCGTAATTTCACCTATCAGGGTTCGGATACCGTGCTGCATTTCGGTAACGACCTGGAAATTGCCGACGACCTCTGGCTGACCACCGGCCTCGCCGCCATCTACACCCGCCGCGAAAGCGCCGTGACCTATCCGCAGGGCGGCGGCAAAACCAGTCTCAGCGACTGGGACTATGCACCGCGCACCGGCCTGCGCTATCAGATCACCCCCGACGTGCAAGTGTTCGGCAACCTCAGCCGCTCCGTCGAAGCACCGCACCCGTGGTCGCTGATCTACAGCTCCAACGTGCGCTTCCCTGCCGGCAATGGCGCCGCCACCGGCACCCAGCGCGACCCGGTCGAACTGCAAAACCAGACTGCAACCACTCTGGAAATCGGTGGCCGGGGCGACAGCCATTTGGGCGAATGGAGCCTGGCCTGGTACTACGCGCAAGTTCGTCACGAACTGCTCTCGGTACTGCCGGACGCCAACGCCGTCACGCCGTACGAACTCAACGCCAGCCCGACCGTGCACCAAGGCATCGAAGCCAGCCTCAACAGCCAACTCTGGACCGCCGCCGACGGCCGCCAGTTGAGCTTGCGCCAGGCCTACACCTTCAGCGACTTCCACTACCGCGACGACGAACGCTTCGGCGACAACCGCCTGCCGGGCCTGCCAATGCATTATTACCAGGGCGAACTGCGTTACGACTGGCCGCAGGGCTTCTTCGCCGCCGTGAACACACAATTGGTGTCCAAAGTTGCCTTGGACTACGCCAACAGCTACTACGCCGACCCTTACGCCCTGTTCGGCGCCACCCTGGGCTACAACGCGCCGAAGGGCGACTGGCAAGGCTGGGTCGACATGCGCAACCTGACCGGCAAGCGTTATGCGGCAACGGTCACCCCGGGGTATGACGACAAAGGTCTGGATGCTGCGCGGTCGACCCCGGGTGAAGGGATGGGGGTTTATGTTGGGGTTTCGTGGAGTTTGCTATAAGACCCAACGCGAGGTTCAAATGTGGGAGCGAGCCTGCTCGCGAAAACGGTGTACCAGTCGTGAATTATTCGACTGACACGACGCCTTCGCGAGCAGGCTCGCTCCCACAGTTGGCTTTGTGGTGCTGGTTAGAAGGGCGCAGGATTCAAATCTCTGGACGAGAATCATCGTGACAGCAGGTCTCCTCGACTGATCAGACAACCATCACTCTCCATAGAAAATAACGGATTAATCTCATGGACACGTCCCAAGAAAACCCATTGGAAACATCACTCCGGCTGGCCGCGGACGAACCCGCGCATCGCCCTGACTTCTATCGCACCCTGCTGGATTCCACTGTCTACATCCTCGGCACCGCCGGTGCGGCGCAAGGTCATGTCAATCTCGAAGCCGGCAGCAACATCAGCATCGCTCATTGGCAGAAGCCCGATGGCACGCCGGTCATTCCGTTCTTCTCCTCGCTGCCAACGCTGCAACAATCCATCGACAGCGAGCAGAGCTATGTGGAGATACCGGCACGATCATTGTTCGAAATCACGCTGGGCGCGCTGCTCTTTCTGAATCCTAAGTCGCCGTACGGCAAGGAATTCCTTCCGGATGAAGTGCAACGCCTGCTCTCAGGCGAAATCGGCCGGCCCGCCACGCAGCGTACCGTCGAAAAAGAAACCAACGTCTTGCTTGGACAGCCTTCGGACTACCCATCGACGATGGTCCATTCGCTCTCGCAATTGCTGGCCAAACACGCCAATGTGAAACGCGCATTCCTGGCGCTGATGCACGACGCCTCGGTTGATGAAAAACCGCACCTGATCGTCGGCATCGAAGCGGATGGCGATATCGAGCAGGTCATGCGCGAGGCCGGCAATGTCGCTGGGGATACAGCCCCTGATGGCGGGCCGGTTGATTTTTGCCGCGTGCTGACGGGACAAGCCGGGCTGAGTGATTACTTCCTCAGGGAGACCAAACCGTTCTACGAGCGCAAGTCACCGAGCAAGCTGCGTTCGTTCTTTGGCTTTGGTTGACAGTCGCCTGCAGGCCGCTTGATCAGGTGGCCAGTGGTCGATTCTGATGAGCGTAACCTTGGATTCTCTCAACCCGCCCTCATAACAGTGGGTATCCCCACATCGTCTCGAGAGGAAGCACACACCATGACCACTCAAACCGAAACTGCCATTCTCGCCGGCGGCTGCTTCTGGGGCATGCAGGATTTATTGCGCCGCTACCCGGGCGTGCTGAAAACCCGCGTCGGTTACACCGGCGGCGATGTGCCGAATGCGACCTATCGCAACCACGGCAACCACGCCGAAGCCATCGAGATTGAATTCGATCCGGCGGTAATCAGCTACCGGCAGATCCTCGAGTTCTTCTTCCAGATCCACGACCCGAGCACGCCCAACCGTCAAGGCAACGATCTTGGCCCGAGCTACCGGTCGGCGATCTACTACCTCAGCGACGAGCAGCGTGCCGTCGCCGAAGACACCGCTGCCGATGTCGACGCCTCGAAGCTGTGGCCGGGCCGTGTGGTAACCGAAATCGAACCGGCCGGGCCGTTCTGGGAAGCGGAACCCGAGCATCAGGATTACCTGGAGCGGATTCCGAATGGCTACACTTGCCATTTCATCCGGCCTAACTGGAAACTGCCGAAGCGCGGTTGAAGAAACTGCTGGCGGGGTTCAATGCCCCGCCACCACCGAAGCTTCTACAGAGCGCGGGCCCGACTTGAAACCGTGGGCCCGGGCACCCCAGGCAATGGCGAAGGCGATAGCGACCAGTGCCAGCATGGCCCACGGAAATGAGGCAACGCCCCACTGATCGAGCAGCACGCCGCCGACGACACCGCTGCCAGCGATCGCGCTGTTCCACGCCACTACATTCAACGACAAGGCGACATCCGCTCCGTTGCCCGCCGCGTCAGCCAGCGCCGTTTGCAACAGCGTCGCCGCGCCGCCGAACGTCAAACCCCATACCGCCACGCCGAGATAAATCACCTCTGGGTTGCGTCCGCCAAAACCCAGCGCCACGCAGACCGCGGCAAAGGTCGCCAAACTCAGCAGAACAGTCGAGCGCAGCAGCGGCTCGACCAGCTTCGCCGTCAGCCATATCCCGACCAGCGCGGCGATGCCGAAGATCAACAACACCACATCCACCCGCTCGGCCATGCCCGCCGGCGCCACGAACGGAGCGATATAGGTGTAGAGAATGTTGTGCGCCAGCATCCAGCTGATCACCACTGCAAGCACAGGACGCACGCCCGGGGTAGTCAAGACTTTGCTCAGCGATAGGCGTTGATGGGCCGGCTGCGGCGGGTAGTCGGGCACTTTCACCAGCACCCAGACGATCAGTACCAAGGTCAGCGCCGACATCAGGCCGAATGTAGTGCGCCAACCGACCAGCCCACCGAGCCACGTACCCAGAGGCACGCCCAGCGACAGCGCAATCGGTGTGCCGACCATCGCCAGTGCCAACGCCTTGCCCTGCTGTTCGGGCTCAACCATGCGTCGCGCATAGCCGGCCAACAGACTCCATGCCAAACCCGCTGCAACCCCGGCGAAGAACCGCGCGACCAGCGTAACGCCGTAGTGCGACGACAGCGCGGTAATCGAATTGAACAGCAGGAAACCGACAATCGTCAGCAGCAGCACGTTGCGGCGCCGCCAGCCCCGGGTGGCGATGGTCATCGGGATCACCGCCAGTACGGAACCCAATGCGTACGCGGTAACCATTTGCCCGGCCATGGACGGCGAAATCGCCAGGCCTTCACTGATCAACGGCAACAGGCCCGCCGGCAGGGTTTCGGTGACGATGCAGATGAAGCCAGTCATGGCCAGCGCCAGCAAAGCGCCGATGGGCAGACCTTTTGGCGTAGCCGTTAACGTGATTGAAGGTGTCACTGGAAGCTCCTCGAAAAACCGACTCAGATTTAAATACCGATCGATCTAGATCCTGAGGGTGCATGCGCAGCGTTGTCAACAATTTCTGTATCGACTAGTCTTTATATTAAATCAATGAGGAGTCAGGTCATGGCGAGAACCGGTCGCCCCCGTCAGTTTGATCGCGACGACGCCGTCGATCAGGCTTTGCAACTGTTCTGGCAACACGGCTACGACGCGACATCGCTGGCCCAATTGAAGGCAGGCCTGGGTGGCGGTATCTCTGCACCTAGCTTCTATGCCGCGTTCGGTTCCAAGGAAGCGTTGTTCGATGAATGCGTGCAGCGTTATTTAACCACCTATGCGCAAGTCACCGAGTGCCTGTGGGACGACAGCCTGCCACCACGCCAGGCGATCGAGACCGCTTTGCGCCAGTCGGCACGCATGCAGTGCGACGACACACACCCCAAGGGCTGCATGGTTACCCTCGGCGTCATGAGCGCACCGAGCCCGGAAACCGCCCATGTGGCGCAAGCCCTGACCCACTCAAGGCAGCGCACCCGTGCCGGCATTCAAGCCTGCGTCGAACGCGCTGTGAATGCCGACGAGCTGGCCAGCGGCACAAGTGCGGCGGCGATGGCGACGGTATTCGACAGTTTCCTGCAGGGCATATCCATCCTCGCCAGAGACAACACCGCGCTGGATAACATTGATGCTGCTATCACTCAGGTCATGCAAACCTGGGACATTGCCGTCACGCGTAAGGCGGATTGATCAAATCACAAATGCACCGGTGCCACCGGCGCCGAACCCGGCTCCGGCACATCGACATTGACCTTCAGTGCAATCAGCAGCGCGGCCAGCAACATCAGAATTCCAGCCGCTACAAACACGCCATTGATACCGCTGAAACTGAACACCGAACCGCCGGCGGCGGCGCCTGCGGCAATCGCCGACTGCACCGATGCGACCACCATGCCGCCCGCGCTTTCGGCCTGATCGGGTATCGAGCGCGCCACCCAGTTCGACCATGCGACCGGCACGCCACCAAAGGCCATCCCCCACAGCGCCAGAAGCAAAGCCTGCCCGTTGACCGACGCCGGTAACCCGACCAACGCCAGAGCAGCAACGCCCACCAACACTGGCATCAGCACCAACGTTGCCCTTGGATTGCGCTGCAACAGCCAGCCGGCGAACAGCGTGCCGGCAAAGTTCGCCACGCCGAAACCAAGGAGCATCAGTGCCAGCATCTGCGGGCCGACGCCGGTGGTGCTTTCCAGAAATGGCCTGATATAGGTGAACAACGCGAAATGGCCGGTATGCACCAATACACAGCCGAACATGCCGACGGCAATGCCCGGACGCAGCAACACCTCAAGCACCGTACGCAGGCGTGACGGACGATGCGGCGCCAGACTGGGTAGCGTGAACATCTGAAAGACCAGCGTCACCACGCCCACCGCTGCTGCTGCGAAAAACGCACTGCGCCAGCCAAACTGGCCGCCGAGATAGCTGCCCAACGGCACCGCCACCACGGTACCCACGGCGATCCCGCTGAAGATGATCGACAACGCGCGGGGCAGCAGCGCCGCCGGCACCAGGCGCATCGCCACGGCCGCCGCCATGCTCCAGAATCCGCCCAGAGCTATGCCCAAAAGGATGCGCATGATCAGCAACACTGCGAGGCTGGACGACAGCGCCACCAGCAGATTCGAAGCAATCATCAGTGCCGAAAAGCCGAGTAATACCAGGCGCCGATCAAGGCTGCGCGTCAACCCGGGCACCAGCAATCCGGCAAACAGCGCGACCACCGCAGTCACCGTCACCGCTTGCCCTGCCAGCGCTTCGCTGACGCCGAGATCGAGCGCCATCGGCGTCAGCAGGCTGGCCGGCAGATATTCCGCCGTGAGCAGACCAAATACGCCCATCGCCAGTGAAAACACCGCCATCCACGCAGGCACCAGCGGCTCCCCGTCAGTTCGCCCATCACCTACACGTTCATTCATTTCAAGACTCCCTCGGACATTTCGAGAGGGCAGTCTATTGGCGACAAACCGGATGATCTATGATGCGCAGTCTTGAACTTTTGATCGAAACCCCGAACATGAGCAGCACCGATCCTTTTTCACTGTCATCAGACCTGATCACTGAATTGCTGCGCAGCATGCGTTTGCGTGGCGTGCAATATCGTCGGATCCACGCTGGTCCGCCGTATGGTCTGGGTTTCAGCGACAAGCCCGGCCATGCGTATTTCCACTTCGTCGCCGCTGGATCGACGGTATTGCGACTGGAGGACGGCAGCCTGTACGAGTTGTCAACAGGCAATGCGGTATTCATTGCTCATGGTGCACCGCACCAGTTGCTGTCACACGCCGGAGCTGAAGTGCAGGACATTGACAGCGCCGTCGCCGCACCGCTCGGCGACACGGTCTGCGCGGTGCGGGTCGGACACAGCGCCGATTCGCCCGATAGCGCCCTGCTCTTTAGTGGCTGTATGGAGTTCGAACTCGGCAGCCTGCAAGGCCTCGGTCGGCTGATGCCGGGTCTTATGCTGATCGACGCTGGCGGCCAGCGTTATCCGGGACTTATGCCAATCCTTGCGACCATGGAACGCGAAGTCAGCGCAGCGCGCATTGGCTTCGCCGGCATTCTCGCGCGCCTTGCCGACGTAGTGGCGGCAATGATTGTTCGCGGCTGGGTCGAATGCGCTTGCGGCAATGCCTCCGGTCTCGTCGCCGCCCTGCGCGACCCTCGCCTGGCGCAGGCCTTGCTGGCCCTGCACCAACAACCGGGGCGCGACTGGAGCGTCGCCGAACTCGCAACGCTGTGCAACACCTCACGCTCGGTCTTCGCCGAACGTTTCCAGAGCACCCTCGGCACCCCGCCGCTGCGCTACGCCACCGAACTGCGCATGCGCTTGGCCAGTCAGTGGCTGACCCTGGAAAGACTGCCGATCGAAGAAGTGGCGCAGCGCCTGGGCTACACCTCTCAAGCGGCATTCAGTCGTGCGTTCAAGCGGATAACGGGAAGCTCACCGGGAGCGAGTCGGCGCCAGCGCGCACCATAAGAATTGCATTAACAGAGCGGCAATGAATCCGAGCCGCCCTCACCGCTGGATTTTGTCCAGCCCCGCGCCCACCCGCTCAGCAGCCTGCAAATCCCCACGCGCCTCCAACTCCTGCGCCACTTGCCGCAACTGCTCAACCGTCAATCCCACATTCAGACTGATCTTCAAATGCGACTCCAGCTGTGATTCCACCCCAGCCATTGCCGCCAGTGCGCCGACAGTCGCCAGTTCCCGATCCGTCCATGCCAGATTGTCACGGGCGAAGATGTCACCGAACAAGTGCACCTTCAAAAACTGATCGATTGCCGGGGCGAATTCGAACAGTGGGCCGGACACTGGCGCGCCGACCAGGCGGGTCTGATTGTCGGTGCCGAGTTCGGTGAGCACATATCCCGACGGAACCGGACCCGGCTCGCGTCCCGGCACGTCTTCGATGCCCCGAGCAGCGCGTTCCTGCAAAACCTTCATCAGCAATGACAAGGCGTTGAGGCTGCGCGGGAACCCGGCGTAGGCGTACAGCTGCACCAGAATTTCCTTGGTCTCGCTGATGCTCAGCCCGGCATCGAGACCACGATTGAGTGCGTCGTGCAAACGCGGCATGTCGCCGATGGCAGCGTTGGCGGCAATCGGGGCGATCGCCAGTTGTTCAAGCGTCAGAGGCTGTTCTTTCATGATCGGTTTCTCCGGTGATCGGGAAGGATTGGCGCAGAGGGGATTCACGCAGGCTGCACTGGCGAGGACCGCGCAGCCGAGGGCGACGATGCGCAGAAGACGCCCTTGATTTAACGATTTCTGGTTCATCAATGACTCTCCTCACTCATGCAGAGTGAACGTCACCCGTACATCGCCACGCCCCAAGACTTCGGCCAAGTCCTGCGGCCGGTCGATGCGTCCAAGACGCGAATAGCGGTAGGACGAATCGAAGGTTTTATAGAAGACCACCAACGTATCGTCGCCATACAAAAGGAAATCGCCGTTGTGGATCGTGCCCGGCCGGTAGGGCTGGGTGGGCAATGGCGGCTGCACGGTGGCGTATTTTTCATTGCCGTGCAGGTCGGTCATGTCCAGGCTCAGCGGCAATCGCGTGAGCAATTGCCGCGTACTCGGGTTGTCATCCAGAGCAATGGCAAAACGCTGTTCTCCGACGGTCATCCACATCGTGCTGGCCTCCATAGCGGTCGGTGCAGACAGAGCAACGGGCAGCCATGCCATCAGTACGAATCCCTTCCAGCCGTTGGCAAAAGTCCGCATCGCTTTGCTCCGTCGCGTTGAAAGTTACTTCAGGTTGCTCTTGAAGAACTGCGTCAGCTTGGCAAAAGGAATCAGCTCGACCCGGTCGTACAGATCGACATGGCCGGCATTCGGCACGATCACCAGTTCTTTCGGCTGCCCCGCCAACCGGAATGCCTCTTCGCTGAACTCACGGGAGTGCGCGTCGGCACCGGCAATAAACAACATCGGGCGCGGCGAGATGCTCTCGATATCGACGAACGGATAGAAGTTCATGAACTTGGTGTTGCTGCTCAGCGTCGGACGCGTGGTCTGTTGCGGCGTCGAGCTGGCCGGGGTGAATTCGCCGCGCGGGGTGCGGTAGAAATCGAAGAATTCACGCTGGATCGGGTGGGTGTCGGCTTTCAGTTCCAGCACCGTGCCGCCGGTGTATGCGACCTTGCCGCCAGTGAACTCGGCGTAACGCTGCTCTGCCGCTTGCGCAATGATCTGCTTGCGCTGCGCAAGGCTTTGCGAGTGCTTGAGGCCATCACGGTTGGCCGCGCCCATGTCGTACATGCTGACGGTGGCGATGGCTTTCATGCGTGGGTCGATTTTCGCCGCGCTGATCACGAAGCTGCCGCTACCGCAGATGCCCAACACGCCGATGCGCTCGCGGTCGATGAATGGCCGTGTGCCGAGGTAATCGACGGCCGCGCTGAAGTCTTCGGCATACATGTCCGGCAACACAGCGTTGCGCGGCGCGCCCTCGCTTTCGCCCCAGAACGACAGATCCAGCGATAGGGTGACAAAGCCCTGCTCTGCCAGTTTCTGCGCATACAGATTGGCGCTCTGCTCCTTTACCGCGCCCATCGGATGGCCAACGATAATCGCCGCGCTTCGGGCTGCCGGGTCGAGTCCTTTAGGGACAAACAGGTTGCCGACCACGGTGAGTTGATATTGGTTTTTGAAGCTGACCTTCTGCGCGGTCACCTTGTCGCTTTGGAAGAAATTGTCGGCACCGTGGGACATGTCAGCTCCGAATGCAGTAAATGAACTCAGGAGAAACCCGAGCAGTATGAACAGTCGTTTCATGGGGGGCGTCCTTGATCGAGAAGCCAGGCGTGGCCGGGATGGAGGTATTGTTGCGCAGGCGCGAGGCTTTGATTAGCTAATGAGTGCTTAATGCGGTTATAAACGCTGCTAATCAATAAACCTGAGCATTGCGCCATGGCCAAACCCAACTTCAATGACCTGCTCGCCTTCGTCACCGTTGCCCGCAGCGGCAGCTTCACCCGCGCGGCGGTGCAACTTGGCGTGACGCAGTCGGCGGTGAGCCAGGTAGTCTCGGCGCTGGAAGCGCGCCTGAAAATTCGCCTGCTGACCCGCACCACACGCAGCGTGTCACTGACGGCGGCCGGCGAACGCTTGCTGCACACCGTGGGCCATCGTTTCGATGAAATCGAAGCCGAGCTGGACGCGCTGACCGAGTTGCGCGACAAGCCCGCCGGTACGGTGCGCATCACCTGCGGCGACAACATCATCAAGACCACTCTGCTGCCCAAGCTGACTCCGCTGTTGTTGCAGTACCCGGACATCAAGCTCGAGTTCGATATCAACTACGGTTTCCGTGACATCGTTGCCGATCGCTTCGATGCCGGCGTGCGTTTCAGCGATACCGTCGCCCAGGACATGATCGCCGTACCGATCGGCCCGCCGCTGCGCATGGCCGTCGTCGCCTCGCCCGGCTACTTTGCCCGGCATCCCGCCCCGCAACATCCGCGCGATCTGGCGGCACACCTTTGCATCGACATCCGTTTTCCGACCTACGACGGTGTCGATGCCTGGGAATTCGAGCGGCAGGGCAAAAAGCTGAAAGTGCGGGTCGACGGCCAACTGGTGTTCAACTCCACCGTGCACATCGCCGACGCCGCTGTGAACGGGCTGGGGATTGCCTACTTGCCTGAAGACGAGTTCGGTGCGCATCTGGCCGAAGGGCGTTTGGTCAGAGTGCTGGAAGACTGGTGCGAACCGTTCGGTGGTTTCCACCTCTACTACCCCAGCCGCCGCCAACCATCGCCGGCGTTTTCACTGGTGGTGGAAGCGTTGCGAGTGGAGAGAGATCCAGCCCCGTTGTAGGAGCGAGCCTGCTCGCGATAGCGTCGGCACATCCAATAGAGTAAGTTCCTGACCCAG
>NZ_WBRZ01000459.1:0-2117 GCF_008923895.1 Pseudomonas sp. GXM4 | reverse complement strand
GTTGGCAGGACTTGCGACTGCTGCGCAGCCGAGCGGGGATAAAGCACCTCGCCACAAAAGCCCATTCCTGCGGGATCCGTGTATAGCCTTGAAATGTGATAACAAAAAGACCGCATCGACATGTCAGAACCGACCTTCCTGAACAATGAAATCCGCGACTGGCTGATGGACTGTGGCCTGTTCGATCAATTGCAGCTGGCCGACTTTGCGGCCGCTTCCGGTTACTTCAGCATCAGCACCGTAGCTGAGGGCGAGGCGATTTTTCGCGAGGGTGATGCCGGCAGTTTCATGTGCATCATCCACACCGGCCAGGTCGCCGTGCAGAAAACCGGCGCCGACGGCCAGGTGATCACCATGGCCACCCTGCGCAGCGGTCGCGCCTTCGGTGAAATGGCCGTGCTCGATGGCGAGCGCCGCTCGGCCACGTGTATCGCGGCGAGCAACTGTCAGTTGCTCAACCTGGGCAAGGACTCGCTGGAGAAAATGCTCAACGACGCACCGAAAATCGCCGCAAAGATCATCCGCGCCCTCGCCGTCTCGCTGTCCAAACGCCTGCGCATGGCCGACGGCCAACTCGCCGCGCAACAGGTTTAACCGCCGGGGGATTTTACCTTGTTGCCGTTCGGCTCGATGCCCGGCACCGGTTGATCCTTGCTCGGCGGGCTGGGCATCTCGATCGGTACCAGCGGCGGGCTGCCGCTGCCGGCGCCCGACTTGGGCAGGGTGATCGGGGTGATCTGCGGATACGGTGTCGGCGTCGCGGTGCCGGGCGAACCGGGTTGCGGCGTCGGGCTGACCGGAACGCTCTGCTGGGCCTGCACCGCAGTAATCGCGAGCGCGGCCAGGGTAATGACCGTTAGAATGGTGCGCTTCATCAAGGGCTCCGTTTGGCCTCTAGTCTGTGCTCAGGCTACTCCCAACGCGCCTGCTTGCCTTCCCCCTTGTAGAGATTTCCATGAAACGTTTCGTTCTGCTCGACACCACCCCGATCCCTGAAAACGGCGGTGCCCTGTGCCTGTTCGAGTATGGCGAGGATTTCGTCATCAAGATCCAGGGCGGCGACGGCGGACAGTTGATGAACACGCGCATGCACGGTTCTGAAGATGCGCTGGCCGAGATTCCCTGCCGCAAGGTCGCCGGCCGGCCGAATTCGCGAGTGTTGATCGGCGGCCTGGGCATGGGTTTCACCCTCGCCTCGGCACTCAAGCACCTGGGCAAGTCCGCCGAAGTGGTGGTCGCTGAGTTGGTGCCCGGCGTGGTCGAGTGGAATCGCGGCCCGCTCGGGGAGAAATCCGGTCGGCCATTGCTCGACCCGCGCACGGTGATCCGTCAGGAAGATGTGGCCAATGTGCTGCAAAGCGAGCCGAACGGTTTCGACGCGATCATGCTCGACGTCGACAACGGCCCCGAAGGCCTGACCCAGAAGGCCAACAGCTGGCTGTATTCCGCCGCTGGTCTGAATGCCTGCGCCAAGGCCCTGCGCCCCAAAGGCGTGCTCGCGGTGTGGTCGGCCAGCGCCGACCGGCAGTTTTCCGACAAATTGAAGAAGGCCGGCTTCAAGGCCGAAGAAGTCCAGGTCTTCGCCCACGGCAACAAGGGCACCCGTCACACGATCTGGATTGCCGAGAAGCTCAAGGGCTGAGCTAAACTCTGCGCATAACCGTCATCAGTCTTTCTGCAAAGGTGAACCCATGAGTTCGTCCACCCCCACCAACACGTCGAAGCTGGACCGCATCCTCGCCGACAACCAGCGCGACAAGGAAATGGGCTACCGCGACAAAGCCCTGAAGATGTACCCGCACGTCTGCGGCCGCTGCGCCCGTGAGTTTTCCGGCAAGCGCCTGAGCGAACTGACCGTGCACCACCGCGACCACAACCACGACAACAACCCGCAGGACGGCTCGAACTGGGAGCTGTTGTGCCTGTATTGCCACGACAACGAACACTCGCGTTACACCGATCAGCAGTATTTCGGCGAGGGCTCGCTGAGCACACCGAAGATCGCTAAGGCCACGCATAACCCGTTTGCGGCCCTCGCTGGCCTGATGAAAAAAGAAGATTAAAAGCAAAGATCGCAGCCTTCGGCAGCTCCTACACGGTGTACGCCATTAGACTGT
>NZ_WBRZ01000458.1:0-2139 GCF_008923895.1 Pseudomonas sp. GXM4 | reverse complement strand
GACGCTCCGCGTCCAGTGACGCGGAGCGTCACGGGCTGCATTCCCACGCAGAGCGTGGGAACGATCACTATAAGAGGAACCGGGATGAAAACCCTCTGGCAACACTGCCACGTCGCAACCATGGCCAACGGCGCCTATTCGATCATCGAGGATGCCGCGATCGTGACATCCGGCACGCTGATCGAGTGGATCGGCCCGCGCACTCAATTGCCGTCCGGCGAATACCCGGCGGTCAATGATTTGCAGGGTGCGTGGGTCACCCCCGGTCTGATCGACTGCCACACCCACACCGTGTTCGGCGGCAACCGCAGCGGCGAATTCGAGCAGCGCCTGCAAGGCGTCAGCTATGCCGAGATCGCCGCGCAGGGCGGCGGCATCGCCAGCACCGTGCGCGCCACTCGCGAAGCCACTGAGGACGAGCTGTTCGCCAGCGCCGCCAAACGCCTGAAAAGCCTGATGCGCGACGGCGTGACCACGGTGGAAATGAAATCCGGCTACGGTCTCGATCTGGCCAACGAGCGCAAGCTGCTGCGGGTCATCCGGCGCCTGGCCGAAGAGCTGCCGATCAGCGTCCGCAGCACTTGCCTGGCGGCGCACGCCTTGCCGCCGGAGTACAAGGATCGCGCCGACGATTACATCGATCTGGTCTGCGAGCAGATGCTCCCGGCCCTTGCCGCCGAAGGTCTGGTCGATGCCGTGGATGCGTTCTGCGAATATCTGGCGTTTTCGCCGGAGCAGGTCGAGCGGGTGTTCGTCGCCGCGCAACAACTCGGACTGCCGGTAAAGCTGCACGCCGAGCAGTTGTCCTCGCTGCACGGCTCCAGCCTCGCCGCGCGCTACAAAGCCTTGTCCGCCGATCATCTGGAGTTCATGGACGAGGACGATGCCATCGCCATGGCCGCCGCCGACACCGTCGCCGTACTGCTGCCAGGCGCGTTCTACTTCTTGCGCGAAACCCAGTTGCCGCCGATGGAAGCGCTGCGCAAGCACAAGGTGAAAATCGCCATCGCCAGCGACCTCAATCCCGGCACCTCGCCAGCGCTGTCGTTGCGCCTGATGCTGAACATGGCCTGCACCTGTTTCCGCATGACCCCGGAAGAAGCTCTGGCCGGGGCGACCATCCATGCCGCGCAGGCGCTGGGCATGGCGCTTACCCATGGCTCGCTGGAGGTTGGCAAGGTCGCCGATTTCGTGGCGTGGGACATCGAGCGTCCGGCGGATCTGGCCTATTGGCTCGGTGGCGATCTGGACAAGCGCGTCGTGCGTCACGGCGTCGAATCGAATTTCTAGGAGGGCGGTTGTGGACAAGGTTCTGAGTTTCAAACAAGGTCACGTGCCGCTGCTGATCAGCATGCCCCACGCCGGCGTGCGTCTGACCCCAACGGTCGAGGCCGGGCTGATCCCCGCTGCGAGAAGCCTGCCGGACACCGACTGGCATATCCCGCAGCTCTACGATTTTGCCGAGGAACTGGGCGCCAGCACCCTGGCGGCTGAGTATTCGCGCTTCGTCATC
Organism: Pseudomonas sp. GXM4; assembly: GCF_008923895.1. Lineage (NCBI taxonomy): Bacteria > Pseudomonadati > Pseudomonadota > Gammaproteobacteria > Pseudomonadales > Pseudomonadaceae > Pseudomonas > Pseudomonas sp. GXM4. Next base: position 626 of record NZ_WBRZ01000458.1, on the reverse strand, counting down.
GACCTCAACCGGCCGTCCGACGACAAGCCGTTGTATGTCGGGGCGACCACCGGGTTGTATCCGGCGACGTTGTTCGACGGTATTCCGTTGTTTCAGCAAGGTCTGGAGCCGTCGAAAGAGGAGCGCGCGACTTACCTGGAGCAGATCTGGACGCCGTATCACCGCACCTTGCAGGAGGAACTGGCGCGATTGAAAGCCGAATTCGGCTACGCGCTGTTGTTCGATGCGCACTCGATCCGCTCGATCATCCCGCACCTGTTCGACGGCAAATTGCCAGACTTCAACCTCGGCACCTTCAATGGCGCCAGTTGTGATCCGCAACTGGCTGCTGAACTGGAAGTGATCTGCGCGCGGCACGAGCAGTTTACTCATGTGCTCAACGGTCGCTTCAAAGGCGGCCACATCACCCGCCAGTACGGCGATCCGGCGCAGAACATCCACGCCGTGCAGCTGGAACTGTGCCAGTCCACCTACATGCAAGAGTTCGAACCGTTCCGCTACCGCGCCGATCTGGCCGAACCGACGCGGGTGGTGCTCAGGGAATTGCTGCAGGGACTGCTCGCTTGGGGTGAAAAACACCATAACGCCTGAAGCACCCCTGCAGGAGCTGCCGAAGGCTGCAATCT
>NZ_WBRZ01000457.1:0-2185 GCF_008923895.1 Pseudomonas sp. GXM4 | reverse complement strand
ATAGGGGTGACGATTAATAGAGACAGGGAAAGGATCGTTGCGATAGAGGGTGAGGCGTTCGCAATAAGGATTCTATAGTTTAAGACTGCCAAAAAGAAGATAGATGCGACGACTACTATTGTTGATGACTCTGCATAGTTTATGGAGAGTATGGATTTTGCTAGTATGACGAGTACGTGATATAGGGGGTGTGGGAGGTTTATAATATGGCTTTTTTCTATCTCTTCCGCCCATTGGAGGTGTAGCTTATAATCGCCGCCAATTACGGATAGAGAACTTATCAGTGGCACGAACATAAGAGTGCAAAACGCAAGCAGAACAAAGTATGCGGCGTAATGTTTAATGCTTGCGGGAAGTTCGTTATGACGGGTTTTTCTGATTACCGTTCCGCCAGTGTCAAACATGGGCATCGGCAGTATCCTTTCTGATCAAAATATTTCGTAATTGCGATAACTTGCGGCTAGTGTATACGCGACGTCGGTTATAAGCCAATGGCAAGCGCATGCTGCTCCTTTCGCGCTTAGGTTTTATCTCTCTCAGGTGGAAATGCGGGCGCATACGGGTTTTCGCCTTTTAGAATTTTGATTTCTGTAGCGAGATGTGAGATGTGCCTGTCCTTCGCCATCAGCTCCCAGTTGGTTTTGATCGTGATGTCGTTCGCTCGCCGGTCAGCCTCGGTCGCCGCAGTCTTAGCTGCGGTTAACTCAGCCCTGAGGGAATTCCGCTCGAGCGTGAGCGCATCGTTGTCACGCACCAGGCCCTGAATATTTTTAAGCGCGCGCTCGAGCTTGAGGGTGAGAGCCTCAAATTCGTTCTCGTACATCCTGAGCTGGTGTCGGCAGGTTTCGAGCGGGGTCGGGTTGCCGAGCCAATCGTCGGTGTCTTCTATATAGAGGGGGTCCACGGGCACGCCTTACTGAATACTGTTTGCATATACAGTAATCGAGGCTGTGCCGGCGGGCGAGGGTGAGGCGACGAGCTGTAGGATTTTTGATTGGTGTTCGGTCGGCAGAACGCCGGAGGAAGGAAAAAGCCTGTACCAATTTTTGTACCACTGCGTGTGTTTCGCAGTCGATGGGCGGGTGTCTTAGAGTAGGTGGACCCCAATAAACATTGGGGCTCGCTACTCTGTAACCCATAGCAAAACCCAAAAATAATATTAGGAGTATGGCTGAAGAACTGTCGATGGTTGTTTGTAAGACCTGAAAATCTTGTGAAAAGGCCTGTAAAAAGAGCGGTTTCCGGCGAACGGTTGAAGTTTTTTCTCAGGCACGAAAAACCCCGCACAAGGCGGGGTTCTGGCGCAGCGGAAAATTCCGATCAGACGTGTAGGGTTTCTGCGGCGTAGAGCGTGTTTTCCAGCAGGCAGGCGCGGGTCATCGGGCCAACGCCGCCCGGTACCGGGGTGATCCAGCCGGCGCGGGGCAGGGCGGTTTCGTAGACAACGTCACCGACCAGTTTGCCGTCTTCCTGACGGTTGATGCCGACGTCGATCACGATCGCGCCTTCCTTGATCCACTCGCCCTTGACCAGGCCCGGTTTGCCGGCGGCGACGACCACCAGATCAGCACGGCCGACGTGACCGGCCAGATCCTTGGTGAAGCGGTGAGTCACGGTGACGGTGCAGCCGGCCAGCAGCAGCTCCATAGCCATCGGGCGACCGACGATATTCGAGGCGCCCACGACTACCGCGTCCATCCCGTAAAGATCAGCACCAGTGCTTTCCAGCAAGGTCATGATGCCTTTCGGGGTGCAGGGGCGCAGCAGCGGAATACGCTGCGCGAGGCGGCCGACGTTGTACGGATGGAAACCGTCGACGTCTTTGTCCGGGCGGATGCGTTCCAGCAGCTTGGACGCGTCGAGGTGTTCGGGCAGAGGCAACTGCAGGAGCACGCCGTCGATGGCCGGGTCGTCATTAAGGCGATCGATCAGATCGGTCAGGGCGTCCTGAGTGGTGTCGGAGGGCAGGTCGTAGGCTTGAGAGAGGAAGCCAACCTCTTCACAGTCTTTACGCTTGTGCGAGACATAAACCTGAGAGGCAGGATCGCTGCCGACCAGGATCACCGCGAGGCCGGGGGTGCGCAGGCCTTGCTGGCGACGCTCGGCAACTCGTTGGGCGATCTGCTGGCGCAGGCTGGCGGCGATCGATTTGCCGTCGATTAGTTGTGCAGTCATTGCGCGTGAT
>NZ_WBRZ01000456.1:0-2195 GCF_008923895.1 Pseudomonas sp. GXM4 | reverse complement strand
CGTGTTCAGCAGCGGCCACAGCGGCTCAGCCAGGGGGGCGATGTGCAGTTCGGGCATGGTGTTTGAGCAACATAATCAAGGGCCGGGGATTATAAGCGCCTTCTGTGCGGCAATAGGTGGTATACCCAGTGTTACATCCCTTGTAAGTGGAGCATGCATCATGGCCAAAGGTATGGATTCAAAGAAAGCCGCGAAGAAGAAGCCGGCCAAGACCGCCCTCGAAAAACGCGCAGAGAAGAAAGCCAAGAAGGTCGACATCTTCGGCCATTAAGCAATCCCTACGGGAGCCCGTTTCGCGGGCTTCCGCTTCGCTGGCGAAAACGCCCGTTTTCACCACACTGTTTCCCGCGCTGAACCGTTTCTTGTGCAAAAAATGCCAGATACTGGCCGACTAGTGGCCTTGCGCCCGGCGTCGGGATGGCTATGCTTTGCAGGTAACTAACCATGTCGACCGTCATGCCAACAGGGCGGCGGTGCCAGGTTGGTCCGTGATTCATGCTGCCAGAGTGCGCAATCCAAGGCACCGACACTGAACCAACAAGGAGCGTCATCTAAATGGAAGTTCTTCTACGCGTTAGGGCTGGCCCGCTTGCGGGCTATCAAGAAAAGGATGTCTTGATCAGAGCGTCGCTGCAGGGACCCTCCGATTGATCATCATTTATCACCTGACAACTTCCTCCCGTGGAGGAAGGCGTGTGCCTGTTCTGTGGAACGTAGTGATGGATCTTGCAAGACCTGAACTTTCATCAAATCAAAAGAACGCGCGGAAGGTGATACAACCATGTTCAACCTACATCACAAGGCTGACCTGCGGGAAATCGAGCGTTTCAGCTGTGCGCTGACCGAGGCCAACGCGAAAATAGAGGCAATCAGCCGCTCGATGGCGATGATCGAGTTCACTCCGGACGGCATCGTTCTCGACGCCAACGAGAACTTCTGCAAGACCATGGGCTACAGCGCCGATGAAGTGCGCGGCAAACACCATCGGATCTTCTGTGAAGAAAGCTTCTACCGCAGCGAGGACTACGCGAAGTTGTGGCGCGACCTGGCCCGTGGTGAACCGCTCAGCGGCACGTTCCTGCGTTTGAACAAAAGTGGCCGTGAGATCTGGCTTGAAGCCAGTTACATGCCGGTGTTCGGGCCCGACAAACAGGTCAGAAGTGTGATCAAGGTTGCGGCGGACATCACCGCACGCATCAACAAAGAACATGAAGAAGAAGCCATGCTGGCGGCGATAGGTCGTTCCATGGCGGTGATCGAGTTCACTCCCGAAGGCCATGTCATCCGCGCCAACGACAACTTTCTGCAGACCATGCAGTACGCGCACCCTGAAATTGTCGGCCAGCACCACAGCCTGTTCTGTCACCGTGCCGAAGCCGAATCCGCGCAGTACAAGGCGTTCTGGGCTTCGCTCAATCGCGGCGAATATCACTCGCACCGTTTCGAGCGCAAGAACAAGTCCGGGCAGATGGTTTATCTGGAAGCCTCGTATAACCCGCTGTTCGACGCCAAGGGCCGCTTGTACAAAGTGGTCAAGTTCGCCAGCGACATCACCCGGCAGATGACCACCCTGCAAAACGCTGCGGAATCGGCCCACAGCACCTCGGTACAAAACGACGCCTGCGCGCAAAAAGGCTCACAAGTCGTGCAGCAGACCGTGCAGATCATTCAGGACATTTCCCGCGATCTGAACGAAGCGGCGGTGAGCATCGATGCGGTCAGCAAACAGTCGGACATCATCGGCACCATCGTCCAGACCATTCGCGGCATTGCCGACCAGACCAACCTGCTGGCACTCAATGCCGCGATCGAAGCGGCGCGGGCCGGTGAGCATGGGCGGGGTTTTGCCGTCGTCGCCGATGAGGTGCGCAGCCTCGCCGCGCGGACCAGTCAGGCCACTCTGGAAATTGTCGACGTGGTGCGCAAGAACCACGACCTGTCGCTGAGCGCGGTATCGAGCATGCAGTCGAGCCTGAGCCGAACCGGGTTGGGCGTGGAACTGGCGAACGAGGCGGGCGAGGTGATCCTCGAGATTCAGCAGGGCTCGCGACATGTGGTGGATGCGATCAGCCAGTTCAATGAGACGTTGCAGTTAAATTGAGCTGTTTCAACATCACCAATAACCAATGTGGGAGCGAGCCTGCTCGCGAAAGCGTTGTGTCAGCCAGTACATGCCTTTCTGACACGGCGCCTTC
>NZ_WBRZ01000455.1:0-2241 GCF_008923895.1 Pseudomonas sp. GXM4 | reverse complement strand
TGCCATGCAGCCCAGCGGGGATAAATCCCCTCGCCACACTCAATTGCCAAGCGGCCATCTGTCATATTGCGGGCAAAAAAAAGCCAGCAATCATGCTGGCTTCAATATGTTCGGTATAACTCAGGACGCGTCTGCGGCCATTTCTGCGTCGTGTGCGATCAGCGACACCAGAGCGTTCTGCTGACGGTGCGACAGCTGACGGAAGCGTTGCAACAGCTCGCGCTCGTGCAGCGACAGCTCCGGGCTGTCCAGGCGCATGCTCAGCTCTTCGCCCAGTGCGCCTTCCTGAATAAGACTCTGCTCAAGGCGCGCAATGATCTCGGAGTTCATGCTGCGATGATGATTGCGAGCCACCTCGGCAATGCGTTCACGCATTCCGTCTGGCAGACGTACGACAAACTTGTCAGCCGTACGGCTGGAATAAATTGCCTGTTTCAATGGGCGCATATATTTAACCGGTTAGTTCAGGGGAGCGGTTCTCGGGATTGGCCGCAGGATGTGTGGTAGGACAAGCATCCGGACCAATTGGTTCAACCTGAATTGTTAAGAGGCCGGCATCATGCCTCAAAATTGCCAGATCATTGGCGTCAATTCTGTGACAAATATTGAGCCGGGTAAAGGCGTAATGCCAGCACCAGTTGTCAGAAATGCGGACTGGTTGGAAAACTTTCCATCCTTCCGTATCGCTGCCCGCTTTCGCATGCACATCTGTTGATGTCCGAAGACTTCAGAACGTGCATGCTATGCGGCTCGCTATTCTTGATCCCTATGTGTACAGGATAGTGGCAATTTGCCGATTTACTAGAGGCAGGACCCGTCGGAGGGCGTTTTCGGGATGGATGGCAAGCTTTTTTACCTGATGGGGCCGTCCGGTTCGGGCAAGGACAGCCTGATCGATGCATCGCGTGAGCCACTGCGGGCGTTGAACTGTGAAGTAATGCGTCGGGTGATTACCCGCTCGGCGGAGTCCGTCGGCGAAGATGCAATTGGCGTGACGCCTGAAGAATTCGAACGGCGACAGCACGCCGGCGCTTTCTCCTTGGCCTGGCAAGCCAACGGCCTCTCCTACGGCATTCCAAGGGAAATGGATGAATGGTTGCAAGTGGGCCGGCACGTACTGGTTAACGGGTCGAGAGCGAACCTGCGTCAAGCAATGGAGAGGTATCCAACCCTGGTGCCGGTTCTGCTGACAGTCAACGATGAGGTCCTGCGCAAGCGCTTGCTTAGCCGTGGTCGGGAGACCCCTGAGCAAATCGATGCGAGGCTGGCTCGCAATGCGTTGTTCAAAGACCGAAGATCCAGCGACAGCCCCGTTCATCAGATCGACAACTCTGTTGACCTTGCTATCGCGGTCTCTTCGTTATTGGAATTGGTTCGGCTTAACGCAGAACCGGATCGAACTTGATCTTGCGCCCGGCAATCAGCGCCAGCACAAACAGCACCGCAAACACGCCACAGCCAACCAGAGGCAAGGTGACTTCCGTCTCCTCGAACAGCGCCAGGTGGGTAACGCCACTCAGTAAAGCGAGGATCAGAAATCCTGTCGCCGATTTGGACATGTTGTACTCCTGAAGATATTTCAAAAAACCAGACGTTCGGTGGTTGGCGCCGAGGCTAGCTCAGGCTCGCTGACCATTTGCGTAGAAGCGTCGCTGCGTTCACTCAAAACTGCCCACTGCGGCGCTTTCTGCACCTGCAGGTAATGCGGCATGCGCTGCGCCACTGGCTGCTCAACGTCAGCCTTGGGAAAAAAATGTGATCCGAGCAAGACAGCCAGAGCCGCTGCGTTTGCAAGCAAGAGGGTGCTGTTCATGGCACGACGCTCCAAATTGTTCTTTTTGATAGAACAGGCATAGCAGTCGCCGTGCCAACAGTGTAACGGCTGATAAGTCCTTTAAAAACAAGGGTTTGGTATGTTTTTTTCGGCGACGCTGATTGCAATCTGCAATGACCGCATTTCCGCGCAGTGCAATTTGCCCGGTAAAAGTTCCCGCAATCTTCCAGGGCGCTTGCCTACACTTAAAAAGCCCTAAGGACGACATGACAAAACAGGGGCTGGCCGTTAACATGCACGCCGTCTGTCGCGCCGCATACTGCCCGCGTCAATCAGTGTCTCAGTAGCTCAATTGGATAGAGCATCCCCCTCCTAAGGGGAAGGTTGCAGGTTCGAACCCCGCCTGGGACACCACCTCTTCAAAAAACAAAAAGCCCCGTCGCACTCACTCGTGCGACGGGGCTTTT
>NZ_WBRZ01000454.1:0-2244 GCF_008923895.1 Pseudomonas sp. GXM4 | reverse complement strand
TGCCAACTCGGTGCTTCAGAAATACTGAGTTTGCAGGTTTTGGGGCCGCTTCGCAGCCCAACGGGGATAAATCCCCTCGCCACAATGGGTCTGGAATTAAGACCCAAGTGACCGACGGAGTTCCTCAGGCCAGGCCCAAAACCTTGAACACAAATGCATATTCGAGCGCTACGTCACGTAATCCCTGATAGCGCCCGCTCATGCCGCCATGCCCGGCGCCCAGTTCGGTCTTGAGCAGCAGCACGTTGTCATCGGTCTTGGTTGCGCGCAATTTCGCCACCCACTTGGCTGCCTCCCAATACTGCACACGGCTGTCGTTGTAGCCGGCGATCACCAGCAGTGGCGGATAAGCCTGCGCGGTGACGTTTTCGTACGGCGCGTAAGCCTTGATCCGATCATAGACGTCCGGTTCTTCCGGGTTGCCCCATTCGTCGTATTCGGTGACGGTCAGGGGCAGCTCGGGGTCGAGCATGGTGTTGAGCACGTCGACGAACGGCACTTCGGCAATCGCTACGCCGAACAGATCCGGGCGTTGATTGAGCACCGCGCCGATCAGCAAACCACCGGCGCTGCCGCCGCTGATCGCCAGTTTTTCCGCCGTGGTGATGCCGTTGAGGATCAGAAACTCGGCGCAGGCGATAAAGTCGCTGAAGGTGTTGTGTTTGTGTTCCTGCTTGCCGGCGCGATACCAGGCTTCGCCCAATTCACCACCACCGCGTACGTGAGCGATGGCGAAGGCCATACCGCGATCGAGCAGGCTCAGGCGCGCGTGGGAAAACCACGGATCGAGGCTGGAACCGTAGGCGCCGTAACCGTACAGATACAGCGGCACCGGTTTACCGACCATCTCGCGCTTCATCACCAGACTGATCGGCACCTGCGTGCCGTCCGGGGCGGTGGCCCATAGACGTTGGCTGACATAGGCGTCGGCATCAAATTGGCCGAGTACCGGAGTTTCCTTGAGCACCGTTTGCTCGCCGCTGGCGAGGATCAACTGGCGCACCTGGGCCGGGCGATTCAACGCTTCGTAGCGCAAGCGAATGCGATCGCTCTCGAATTCCAGGCTGTTTTGCACATGCAGACTGTAGGCCGCATCGGGCAACTGCACGCGATACGACGCCTGGCCCTGCGGGTGAACCTCAATGATCGGCAGGCCACCTTCGCGCAGGCTCAAGGTCATCGCCTCTGCGTTGAGGCTGACGCCGTCGAGCATCACATCATCGTTGTGCGGGATCAGGTTCTGCCAGTCGGCCTCGCTTGGCGGCACGCCAGTGTCCGGGGCCTGATACAGAGCGAAGTTGATGCCGTCGCGGTTGGTGCGGATAAACCAGGTCCAGACGCCATCGAGCAGGCCGTGGTCGACGTCGTATTCGTGATCTTCGACCCGTGGCGCCAGGCAGCTGAATGGCAGATGTGGCTGATTGGCGTCCAGCGCCCAGACTTCACTGGTGGTCTTGCTGCCCAGCGACAGCAGCAATTGCTGTTCGGAGCTGGCGCGGTAGCAGTGCAGGAAGAACCGCCCGTCCGGCTCGTGAAAAACCTCTTCGGCGGCAGTGCCGTCGAGGCGATAGCGGAACAGTTTATGCGGGCGATGGGTGTCGTCGAGCACACCGAAAAACAGGGTCAGGCTGTCGTTGGCCCAGGTCATGCTGCCGTCGCAATCCTCGAATTCCAGTTCGCTGACCCTGTCGTTGGACAGCTCTTTGACGAACAGCGTGTAGACCTCATCGCCCGAAGCATCGACGCTGTAGGCCAGGCGCTGGTGATCGGGGCTGATGCTGAAAGCACCGAGCGAGAAGAAGCCGCCATCGGCCAGCGTATTCGGGTCGAGCAGCAATTGTTCGCGGCTTTCATCGAGGGTCAGGCTGTCGTCGGCAGGACGCGGGCAACGGTAGTGCCGGGCGTATTCGTCACCGGCGGTGGTGCGCGTGTAATACAGATACGGGCCCCAAGGCGAGGGCAGGGACAGATCAGTCTCGAGAATCCGGCCCTTGATCTCATTGAACAGGCTTTCGCGCAATTCGGCCTGATCGGCGGTTTGCGCTTCCTGATAAGCGTTTTCAGCCTTGAGGTAGTCGAGCACCGCGTCGGTGTCGCGCTCCTGCAGCCAGGCATACGGGTCGGCGCCGGGCGCCCGCTGGGCAATCGGGGCAGTCATGACATTGGCGGATTCGGGCATGGGAGGCTCTCGGACAATATTCGGATAAAGGTTTCGCGTATTTTGAAACCGCCGCAGAGCCCTGT
>NZ_WBRZ01000453.1:0-2255 GCF_008923895.1 Pseudomonas sp. GXM4 | reverse complement strand
ATCTGTGGCGTTCACACAATCCCTGTGGGAGCGAGCCTGCTCGCGAAGAGGCCCGCAACCCCACTGCAAAGCCTCAACCGCGCACCAGACTCCGCACCGCCACAATCTCCGGCACTTCAACCTTGCTCATATAAATCCGTAACGGTTCGGTGATGTTGATCCGGTCGTCGATGTGTTGATCGAGCAGCAACTGAATCAATTCGCGCTTGAGGGTCATGGTGGTGTCCGACGCCGTCGCCCAGACGAATTCACTGGCCGGGATGATGCCGTCGTCGGCCACGTCCATGCCGAACGAATCTTCGCTGAAGCGCACGATGTATTGGCCGGTCTTGCGGTTGAGGCCGACGAAGCCTTTGAGATCGTCGGCGGCCTGGCAGATGAGTTGGGAGGTGATGCGCATGGTAAACCTCACGAAAGATGATCGATGGTTTACACGCAGGGCAATGTAGCGGCGCGCCCTCTGCCGGGGCGTCTGCCGAGGGCAAGCGTACTGCAAACAGCGCCACAAAAGTGCAGGAAATTTCCGTTTTGCTCGGTTTATGTCGGTCTGGCGATAGCCCTGCGGCGCTTCAGTTGTTAAAAGGTACGTCTCGAAAAAAACCTGCGAAAGGAACTCGACCATGCCTGCCACTTTTACCCGAAGCGCTCTGGTGCTGAGTCTGTTGTTCGGCCTCGGTCAGGCGCATGCCGCCAGCCACCCGGAGCCCAAGGCAATCGCTGCTGCCCATGGCATTCCGCATCCGGCGGTGATCGCCCACCGTGGCGCGTCGTTCGATGCCCCGGAATCCACCGCTGCGGCCTACAAACTGGCCCGTGACCTCGGCGCCGATTACCTGGAAATGGATTTGCAGCGCAGCAAGGACGGCGTGCTCTTCGCCCTGCACGACGACAACCTGCAACGCACCACCGACGTCGCCAGCAAATTCCCCGAGCGCAAGGACAGCCCGGCCACCGCGTTCACCATGGCCGAACTGAAAACCCTTGATGCCGGCAGCTGGTTCAACAGCAAATATCCTGACCGCGCACGCCCGTCCTACGCCGGGCTGAAGATTCTTACCCTCGATGAAATCATCGACATCGCCCGCGCCAACCCGCAGCACAAGCCGGGCCTGTACATCGAAACCAAAGAGCCGCAGCTGTTTCCCGGCATCGAACATGACCTCAAGGAAAAACTCCAGGATCGCGGCTGGCTGAGCCCGGCCGGTTCGAAACTGGCGAAAAGTGCGCTCGGCGTCGGTCAGGGCAAAGGCAAGGTGATCCTGCAGACCTTCGACAAAAACAGCCTGCAATTGCTGGAAAAGGAAATGCCGCAAGTGCCGAAGATTCTGCTGTTGTGGGTCGGCGAAGGCAGCATCGAGCCTAAATCCGCCGTGACGTTTGCCGCGTCCGGCGAGAAAGACAAAAACGTTTTCTACGGCAAGCAGGAACCGAAGTCGGAAGCGGAATTCAAGCAATGGGTCGACTACGCCAAGGCCCAGGGCGCGATCGGCACCGGCCCTTCGGCGAAGCTGACTCATGGCGGTGATCAGAGCTATTCCGATCTGGTGCAACCGTGGATGAATCAGTACACCCACGATCAGGGCATGCTGGTGCATGTTTATACGGTCGACGAGGCGGTGGACTACGAGAAAGTCATGGCGGCGGGTGTCGACGGCATCTTTACCAACCGCACCAGTGAACTGTTGAAGTTTTACAAGCGTCCGGCTGTTGGCAGTGTTGATGAGGTTCTGAAGAAGAACGGTTTCTAAGTTGTTATCGAGTCGCCTGCTTCGCGAGCAGGCTCGCTCCCACAAAGAGCAGTTTTATCGCGAAGCAGAGATTTAAGGGTGAGTTAAGTTGCGCTGGTTAATCTGAACCCACTTACACAGATCAACCACTTCAACGCACTGCCAAGGAATGAACCGATGAAAACTTTGACTGCCCTGTTTACCGCCGCTGCCCTGACTCTCACCGCTGGCCTGGCTCAGGCCGATGTTCGCATCGACCAGATCCCGCAACTGGTCAAGGACGGCAAGATCAAGTCGCTGGAATCGATGAACGCCGAAGCACTGAAACTGCACCCGGGCGCAACGATTACCGACACCGACCTGGATAACCACTTCAATGGTTACGAGTACGAAGTTGAACTTAAGACTGCTGACGGCAAAGAGTTCGACGTGGACTTTGATGCCACCACCGGTAAAGTGCTGAGCAACAAGCAAGACACTTGATAGACCGCTGTTAAAGAGCCGCACGATGGAAAAATCGTGCGGCTT
>NZ_WBRZ01000452.1:0-2261 GCF_008923895.1 Pseudomonas sp. GXM4 | reverse complement strand
CGGAAATCAAATCCGTAAAAAACAGAACACCCATGGACAAGATAAATGCAACAACAACTGCTACACCGCCACCGCGTGGCGTAGCCACAACATGAGAGCTGCGTGCATTGGGAACATCTATCAGACTCCGAGATATCGCATACCGGCGCAAAACAGCAGTCAGCAAAAAAGAAATACCGAAAACCAATGGAATGAAATATCCGTAACTCATCTTTTGCGAGACTCCAGAAAATGCTCGGCCGTTGCCTTCAAACCCTCATCCAGGGTGAAGGGCGGACGCCAGCCTAACAACTCTCGGTTCTTCTTGATATCGACCTGTAGCGAGCCGAAAAGCCGCTGAGCGACTGCACCTCGCCCCACCAATTTAGCGAAGAACTTCAATAGCGAAACAGGAACGGGTATGAGCCAGGTTTTTCTACCCAAGAAAGTCAGAAGACGTTGCATCAATTGGGTTGTAGAAACATCTTCATCATCACTGACCAGAAACACTTGGTTTGCGGCACGAGGATGATCGACACACCTAGTGACCAAATCAACGACGTTATTGAGGGAAACGAGACTTCGCAGGTTGTGAACAGATCCGAAAGGCATTGGAATGCCCTTCGTGAGCCAGTGCATCATTTGACGAAAGTTCGCACTTACACCTGGACCATAAATTAGTACCGGGCGGATGATTACAACTTCTATTGCGCCTGTCTGGGCAAGCTGCATTAGTTGTTGCTCTGCTTCGTATTTGGAGATTCCATAAGCATCTGATGGGAGCGGAGTGTCGCCGGCACTAAAGGCATGGCCGAGCAGAGTAGCTTCGCCATTAACCTTGATAGAACTAATATAGATGAACCTTTTGGCACCGGCCGCGACGGCCTGCCGTGCCAGACAAAGTGTTCCTTTGACATTAACCGTGCGAAACTCTTCAATCGATTGTGCCGAGTCTTCTTGCATGACATGCACTCGCGCCGCAGCATGTACAACAACATCCACACCAGTTAGAGACTCTCGCCAGTCGGTATCGTCACTGATATCCGATACACGAGTAACCGTTACTATTTCTGGTAACTTACCTCTGACATTACGGAGCGGAGCCACAATGGAAATATCTGGAAAAGTGGCAAAATGCTGAACCAAGGACCTTCCAAGAAATCCTGTCGCACCGGTGACAAGTATTTTTTTTGGCATTTTTAACCGATTCGGGGGGAGCAAAGGCTCAATTTATCACGAAAAGCGTGCAGGAGAAATTACTGAGCAATCATCTCAGAACATTCTCGCAACCCGATACGGTAGACCCTGATCTGGATTTTCCGGAGCTGAGAAGATGCAAAAAAGTACGGGCAAGTCTACAACTCAAGCCTCTTCGATATATACACACGAAAAGTGTACCAGCCAGCCTAGCGCGGCCCTTTAAAATGAAAGTAGCGCAAAAATTTATTAAGCACTCTGGCAATAGTCAATTTAATACCGCCCTCATACATGGAAATTTCAACCAACAACCAATAATGGGACAAGCGCCTGACGAATCCGCCCCAAGTTGAAATACGAACAGGCTGTATCGTGCTGCTATTCATTAATCTTCCGCCCACTTGAAAAAGAGCGGTCCATTGCGCAGCTACAGTGGCGATATCAAACCGGCGAAGCACGTCATTGTATGCGTTGTCAGCAATGGTAGCCCTACTCGCCTCATCATCCAAATAACGTTCGATAGCAGCGATCCAGCTTGCCGCAGTGTTAGATTCAATAAATAATCCGGTTACACCATCCACTACAGAACCTACGTAACTTTCAGATTGCGTATAAATCCCGGCACATCGAAATGCAGAGTACTCACGATATTTGTTGTTCGTTTTATACTTATTAGAATTTTTGTTATCAAGCGGAGCGAGACCAATTTTCCACCCGCGTTGTACTTGAAAGTTTATATATTCAGCATAGCTATTCATATGCCCAAAAAATCTTACTCTGCCCCCCTGCGTCAACCAGCTGGGTATGCAGCCGACAAACTCAAAAACCACATTGCTCCTTTTCGCGAGTATATGAGGGATCACGTCCTTGAGAATATCCAGATCTGCATCACGCGATGGGCTGCCAGCAAATCCGATACGATATTCCGAGTCCGTACTTACTTCGCAACCAGAAAGTAATGAAAAATCAAAAAAAGCGGGCAGAAGCACCGTATTGCGATTTTTCGGAAGTATGTACTCTCTAAGAGCTACCGAATTGGCAATAACAGTATGCGCTTTCTCCACCGCATACTTTAGAGAGCGTCG
>NZ_WBRZ01000451.1:0-2283 GCF_008923895.1 Pseudomonas sp. GXM4 | reverse complement strand
TATCGATTGTCACTTTATATACTTTGAAACCACAAGCGTAAAATCAAATCCGCCATGGCTAAATTTTATTAATGAAAAACTCCCTCTGAACGATGCGCCACTCTTCAGTTCAAAAAATAGGAATCCAAATGGGATTTTATTTTTAGCCATCAATGGCCGAGTGTTTGCAGCTACATTTGGACGGAGTGCCGTAAGCTATCTTGATCGCCATGCCTTTGAGCCGGACTTCGGAATTAAAACAGCCATGAACATGTGTGGCAACGAAGAAATACGCCAGACAAAAAGTGAGAGCCACGCAATTACACCAACACATATTGATAGGCAGGTAAATAAACCGGCTGACGCTTTCGCTTTTGGCCTTAGCGAAGCGGAAGACCTGCGTTATATTTCGGCTCACATGAAGAACCATAAAAACATAACCCTTCAAGGCCGAAACAACTTAACAATAAAAATCGTTGGAAAAGAGAAGCTTAACTGGCACATATTAATCGACTATTGCGAAGATTTTCTAGTGGCTTATGCAAGCAGAGAGTACACCAAACTATTCCCAAATTACAAACATTTCGACGAGGCAACGGAGTCAGACAGCAATACTCTAAATGAGTATCTAATCAACCAACTCCGTTTGAAAAACACAAGCAATATTAGCCTCGGAATCCCAGAAGTACTAATTGACTCAGACTACGGGCTCGCATACTCAAACAACAAAAAAACCGGCGATAAAACTTATGCATATTTAGAAATTCGCCAAATATACGAACATATAAGTGCAGAAAAAATAACCGCTAAAAACCTAAAATCAAAACATATTTATGCGTACTCATATGAAGAGGACCAAGTGCTTGGCTATAAGAAATGGCCGCTATATAACTGCCTATCTTTTGAGCATGCTCTAGGAGAGAGATATTTTGTATTGAGTGATGGGAAATGGCTGGAGGTAGATAACGATTTCTACAGCGAAATAACCAACTTCACTCAAATCACGCTCCACGAAGAGGCTTGCGAGGAGATTTATAGGGGGATCGATATCAGCGACGATGAAAAAATGCAGAATAGAGAGAGCATCTTTAACAAGACAATCTGCGAAATACGCCCCTCATGCGTTTTGTTTGACCAAGCAAAACTTCAAATCGGTTCTGGTCGCAAAGACAAAGAATTTTGTGACATCCTAGATCTCACGAATGACAATAAAATTAGAATCATTCATTGCAAACCATACAAAAATGCCTCTTCAACAAACTATTTATTTTCACAAGCTCAATTCTATTGCCATGCATTCATTAACGATCAACCTTTCCTCGGAGAGATCAGGAAACATATAGATTTATCCACCAGTACAAAAAAAACAGAATACTTAGATTACATCAAACCCAACATAGCGGACATACACGGCAAAGACTATGTTGTTTGCCTATGGCTACTGTGCGATCAGCACGCAGCGACTCCGGTTAAAACTGAAATACCATTGATGGCTCAATATGAATTGAAACTGATGCACGAACATTTGCGAAACACATGCAAGTTTCAGGATGTCATAATACGATTTATCCCGGTCATCAAGAAGAATTACATCAAAGCTATTTCCAATTGACAAATTGGAAAAAATTTTCACATTACTTAACCATGATTCAAAAGGAGTGACATGGCTATTGACCTGGTAAATATTGCTCAATCAATTTCGAAAACTGGCTTCAAACTGGAGTATGAAATCGGACAAACCTTGAGAAAAAACGGATGGCACCTGATTAGCAACCGTTGTTATATTGATGACCTAGAGGGAACGGTAAGGGAGATTGATCTACTAGCCTATAAAGTTACAAACCTAAAAGACTTAAGCATTTACACCGTAATAATTATAAGCTGCAAAAAAAACGAAGCTAACTCATGGGCTCTTCTATCTCGCCCGGTGGACGACAAAGACCCCAACTATAATTGGCGCCCTTTTAAAGGCTGGACTAACCATCCTGCAATACATCACTACATGTCAAAAATGACATGGTCTCCGTCTTATCACGAAAAACTATCAAAAGCATGCCCAATGTTATTTTCCGCACCAAATGTAGACGTATTCGCCTTCCAAGAAATGAGCAAAGCAAATTCGTCCCCTCAAAACGACAAAAATATATTTTCCTCAATCACATCACTAATGAAGGCGCAGTCTTATGAGATGAGTATTTTGAAGGAACGCCAAAAAAACAAAAAACGAATTTATCAATTTAATCTAGCATCAATCATTGAAAGCGAATTAGTGAGAGTCTTATTTCAAGATAATGACATCTCAGC
>NZ_WBRZ01000450.1:0-2355 GCF_008923895.1 Pseudomonas sp. GXM4 | reverse complement strand
CGCAGAGCGTCCCCGGCTGCATTCCCACGCAGAGCGTGGGAACGATCGGATCGCAGCCTTCGGCAGCTCCTACAGGGGGATTGGCATTTCTATGCGCGAAGGCGTGCAATCGCCCGCCGATATTTCTCGATCCGCTCCAGATCCTCCCAACTCGGCGAGGCAATCCGCGAGATATCGCTGTTCTCTTCCAGATCCGCCAGCTTCACCACTCGCCCGATCGGGTTTTGCGCGGCGCGGTCGACAAAATCCTCGTAGGACTCGCCCGGCACTTTGGTCACCGCTGCAATCGCCGCCAGCACCTCTTCGCTGAAGCCTTCGCCGCGCAAATCATCCAGACTCACCCCGCAATCCTCGACCACATCGTGCAGCACAGCGACGATGCGTTCTTCCAGCGTGTGCATGCGCAACATGACTTTCAGCGGATGCAGAATGTACGGCGCCCCGCCCTTGTCCACCTGCCCGGTGTGGGCCGTGGCGGCAATGGCGATAGCGCGTTCGAGGGTTTGGGCCATGGGAATCGATTCCTGCGCTGAATGTTTCTGATTGTTGCGCAGTGTACGCGAAGATCGCTCAGCGCAAACCGATTGAACCTTGCCGGCCCTCGCCGCCTCGAAACCAGACAAGCGCCAAATCACCGATCAGACGCGGCGCCATTGGAGAGGAATTGCCGATGAAAACCCGACTGCTGCTCCTGATCGCCACGTTCGCCATCATCCCCACCTGCGTCATGGCTGAAGGCTGCGACGTGCAGACCCGCTCCTCCAGCGCCTCGGTGCCAGCGGTGGAAACCCACAGCTGCTACGAATACGAAGGCATGCCCGTGGACTCCATCAACTGGTCCTGCAGCAACGAAACCAAGGACACCCTCAACGCCACCAAGAAAAAAGTCGATCGCTGCGACGACCACTACCAGGCCACCTGCACCGCCCGCCTCACCCAGGAATCCCTGGCCAACCCGCACTCGACCAGCAAAGACAAAAGCGCCAAACCGCTGAACATGCCCGACAACGCCAAAGTCACCACGTATTACTACGACGGTGAACACCTGGCGCAGGCAAAGATTGATTGTGAGAACAGCGGCGGGAACTGGAAGGCTAAGTAACCTCGGTCATCGAGGATTGCCTGATAGAGAGCCCGGCTTGATGCCGGGCTTGCTGCATCTGCAAACAGCTTCAACCCTCACCAGCACCGCTGCTGGTGCCGCTGTCGTTCGATTGCTTCGAACCACTGGGCTTGGAACCCGAGGGTGTAGAGCCGTCATTGTTGGTGGTGTTGCCCTGCGTGCCTTTGGGCACGGTGGCACCGTTGGAATGAATATCTTCCGGCGCACTCGGATTGGTTTGGCTATTGCCGTCGTTAGCAGTGGGTGCCGGAGTTTCGCTGGCGGCCGTTGCGTAGAGCGAAGTGGCGGATAACAGCGTGGCCAGGGTGAATGCTGCGAGACTGGATTTATGCATGTTGGCGGTTCCTTTGCGGGGGTGAGTTATGCATTGGAAGCGCGTGCGCGGGGAAAATGCGGGAAGGCTGACGAATGGCAGGAACAAACAACCCGGCACCTCGTAAAGATGCCGGGTCAACAAAAAAATAATGCGTTATCCGATCAGAAATTCGCCGGCGTATTCGCACTGATTATCTCTGCCTCATCAGCGCCGATATTGCGAAACTTATGCGGCAACGTCGTCGGAAAGTAATACCCGTCCCCCGCACTCAGCACACTCACCTGCCCGTCCACGGTCAGTTCCACCGTGCCGCGCGTGACCAAGCCGCACTCCTCACCTTCCGCATGCACGATCGGCTCTTCGCCGGAGCTGGCGCCGGGGGCGTATTGTTCGCGGAGCAGGCGCATCTGGCGGCTGGGCACCGAGGCGCCGATGAGCAGCAGGCGCAGGCCGTGGCGGCCGAGGTCGGGTTGTTCGTTGGCGCGGAACACGTATTGGTGTTCGCGCGGGGGCTGGTCGAAGGTGAAGAAATCGGCCAGGGACATCGGTATGCCTTCGAGCAGCTTTTTCAGCGAGCTGACGGAGGGGCTGACGCGGTTCTGTTCGATCAGCGAGATGGTCGCGTTGGTCACGCCGCTACGCCGGGCGAGCTCGCGCTGGGAGAGTTTGTAGCTTTCGCGTACTAGTTTGAGTCGAGAACCCGTATCCATGACAGCCTTATGTAAGAACGACTTAAGGGCGATGGGGGTGGGTGGCGGGTGACGCGCAGGTCGCGCGGATCACGTTGCTCCCGTGTCCCGGAACCGTGAAAGGCGGCTATTAAATCACGTTTGCCGGTGTTGCTCAGCAGGTTCGATGGATGGTGATCGAAATGAGCTGGCTGGCGATTATTGCGGACAAATAAAAAACTTGTGGG
>NZ_WBRZ01000045.1:0-25759 GCF_008923895.1 Pseudomonas sp. GXM4 | reverse complement strand
GATCTTTTGATGTTGCTTTTAAAAGACAAGATCAAAAGATCGCAGCCTTCGGCAGCTCCTACAAAGGGATTCGTCCCCCCGCACAACCTTTTCATTTTGTCTGCTCGTTCGTCGCTCGGATCGGTACACTACCGCCACTTTTTCACCCCCGAACACCTCCACCCGCTTCAAGGAACGTACCCATGGGATGGTTTAAAGACTTGCTCGGCACCAGCAATTGGCAGACCGCTGCGCCAACGAGCACCGGCGCCAGCGGTCCACTGGGCATGGCACAAGGCAAAGGCGTGCGCTTCGACACGACCCTGGCATTGCTGCTGGAAGGCTCGACTTCGGTGCGGGTGCCATTCGATCAAGCGGTGTGGAGCGCCGGCTGGGTCGATCTCGGCCAGTCCAACAAGCTGCACCGCTACTACATGAACGACGAGGATTTCTGGGTGCAGATCCACGTCACCGGCGACGATCAGGTCGAGTCGGTCACCCTGTTCAATTACCTCAGCTATGTAACGGTCAACAGTGACGCCGAACTCCAGCGTCTGGCAGGCCCCAACAGCCTGATCGGTCTGCCGACCTACAACCACAACGGTGTTGAATACACCCGCGAATGGGGCACCGAGCTGCATCAGACCGAACTGGTGCCAATGACCGAACACGTGGTCAACCCGGACGAGTCCTACACCATCAAGCACCACGCCATGCTGTATGCCCGCGACACCGGCCTGACCGATCGCCGCGAACTGCTGCTGTTCTCCGTCGAACAGGACGAAGAAGGCACCGTCAGCCTGAGCACCTCGCTGGGCATCTCGCTGTACACGACTGATTT
Organism: Pseudomonas sp. GXM4; assembly: GCF_008923895.1. Taxonomy (NCBI): domain Bacteria; kingdom Pseudomonadati; phylum Pseudomonadota; class Gammaproteobacteria; order Pseudomonadales; family Pseudomonadaceae; genus Pseudomonas; species Pseudomonas sp. GXM4. Next base: position 24,939 of record NZ_WBRZ01000045.1, on the reverse strand, counting down.
GAGCGCCATTTAAAAAAGGAAGTTTTTCATGCTGGAAGTCTTGGCCGTTTCCCTGAACAAAACCGCGCTGGTCGGTTTTGTCGTCTACCTGATCGGCGCCGTGTTGCTGTTCATGCTGTTTCAATTCGTCTACACGCGCATTACCGCGCACAAGGAATTCGAGCTGATCCGCGCCGGCAACACTGCCGCCGCCATTGCCCTGTCCGGGGCGATCATCGGTTTCGCGATTCCGGCGAGCAACGTGATCGCCTACTCGGTCAACATGCTCGACTTCGTCCTCTGGGCGGTCATCGCCGCCGTCGTGCAGCTGTTGGCGTTCGTTGCGACCGGGCTGGTGCTCAAGGGCACGTCCCAGCGCATCGCCAACGGCGAAGTCGCCGCCGGCATCTATGTGGCGGCCGTGGCGATCAGCGTCGGCATGCTCAATGCCGCGTGCATGACCCCGTCCCACTGACCGGCAGGAAGCCTCTCGATGAAACGCAGCAAATACGTGCAATTGTCCCTCGCCGCGTCCGTGGCGATGGCGATTTCCGGTGAAGCAGCGGCGCTGGATCAGCCGCGCAACTTCCAGAGCGTTGAACAGTGTGTCGACGCCGAAGTGGCCGCCGATCTCTGCTCCAGCGCCTACGTCGCCGCCCTGAACGAGCACCGGCGCATCGCCCCGGCCTACACCGACAAGGCCAAGTGCGACGCAGACTTTGCCGCTGGCTGGTGTCAGAAAAATTCCGATGGCCGTTTCGTGCCGAAACTCGGCGGCTTCAAAGTGCCGGGCAATGCCGAGACGCCGCAGGATCTCGATGCCATCGCCAATTCGCAAATGCCGGCGGGCGACTCCACCACTAGCAGCAGCGCAAGCCACGGCGGCTCGCACTATTCTGGTGGCTCAGGTGGCGGCGGCAATGGCTGGCTGACGGGCTGGCTGATCGGCAACGCAATGAGCAACAACGCCGAACGCACCGTTTACCGTGATCGCGAAACGCGCCAGCCGTACAACACCTCAACGCAGTACCGCCGAGCTGACACAACCTCGCGCAGCCAGTCGGATTACGAGAGCAGCAAGAGCAAGCCGGTGAATGTTGCCTCGTCGACTTCGCGCGGCGGCTTCGGCAGTCAGTCCAGCGCCCGCAGCGGTTGGGGTGGCTGGGGCAGCAGTTCCGGACGCTCGAGCAGCTGACATGAAAAAGATCCACTGCGCCGAGCGCCCCGACTGGAAACACACCGCCGAGAGTCTCGGTTTCCTGTTCCACACCATCGACGACGAACCGTACTGGGACGAAAGCGCCTACTACCAGTTCAGCCTGGCGCAGATCGAAAACGATCTGGAAGACCCGACCACCGAACTGCACGAGATGTGCATGGACCTGGTTGATCGCGTGGTCGACAGCGAGGAGTTGCTCGATCGCCTCAGCATCCCGGCGGCGTACTACGACATGATCCGCACCTCCTGGCGTGAAGGTCATCCGCATCTGTACGGTCGCATGGACTTTTCCTACAGCGGCAACGGGCCGGCGAAACTGCTGGAACTCAACTACGACACGCCGACCAGCCTCTATGAAGCGGCGGCGTTTCAGTGGGGCTGGCTGGAGCAATGCATCGAACGCGGCACCTTGCCCCGGCATGCCGACCAGTTCAACAGCATCGACACCAAGCTGCATCAGGCCTTCGCCGAGTTGCAGTTGAAGCGGCCGTTCTACTTTGCCTCGATGAAGGACTCGGTCGAGGACAAAGGCACCACCGACTATCTGCGGCTGATCGCGGAAAAGGTCGGCATCGAATCACGCCACATCGATATCGAAGACATCGGCCTGACGGCTGAGGGTCGTTTCGTCGATCTGCAGGATCGCTGGATCCCGCACCTGTTCAAGCTGCACGCCTGGGAATTCATCTTCCACGAACCGTTCGGCGCGGCAATCGCCGAGTGCGATACGCAGTTTTTCGAACCGGCGTGGAAGGCGATCCTGTCGAACAAAGGTGCGCTGCCGCTGCTGTGGGAATTGCACAAGGGACATCCGAATCTGCTCGCTGCGCACCTTGATCCGAATCCGCAGAGTGCCGTGCCGAAGGGCTGGGTGCGCAAGCCGTACTTTTCCCGCGAAGGTGCCAACATCGAACTGCAAACAGCGGAAGGCCTGATCGTCAAAGAGGACGGGCCTTACACCGATGCGCCGTTCATCCTGCAGCAGTTCGCGCCGCTGCCGAAGTTTGGCGACAGCTACACGCTGATTGGCTCGTGGGTGATTGGTGATGAGGCGGCGGGGATTGGTGTGCGCGAGGACAATAGTCTGATCACCAAAGATTCAAGTCGCTTCCTGCCGCATCTCATTCTCGACTGAACTGCCAGACATGAAAAAGCCATAGCGCTGGCGCGCTACGGCTTTTCATCCCCGTTACGACACTTCGGTTGTTCGTGACCCATCCCGTATCGGAACCTCGTCTCTGGACGGTTCATCCGTCGACACTCTTGCCATTCTGCGTCGGGCTATTTCAGCGCCACGGCGACGCAGTGGTGTTTCAACGAATCGGTAATTCAGTTCGCTGCACACCACCATGATCAGCAACGCAGTGAGCAACAGTTCGATCGTGTGCCCGGCCCCCAGCGTCGCGCCGCTAGTGGACGCAATCCGCGTCCAGATCTCGGTACTCAGGTGGTAGGCGAATATGTGCACAACGTACAAAGCGTAAGACCGTGAACCCAGCCATTCGAACAGGCTCTGGAAAACAGAAGGACAGTAGATGTAGCCCTTCTGGTAACTGGCGAGCCAGACAATGACCACGGCCGTCATCGCGACCAGACCAACAGCAATCGGCACCGCGATCATCTGCCCTGCGATGGCACCCAACAGATACAGCAAAAACAGCGTGGTCGCCAAACGCTTGAAGATACTGGCACCGAGCGCAACCGGCTCGATGTCTTTATAAAGCGAAGTGCGGGAGAACAGGCAAAGCACGATGCCCCACATCATCGCATCGAGCCTGAAGGAGAACAGCATCGGCGCCGGGGGCGCCGCAAAACCATTGCGATCAAAGCCGAACTGCAGGGCGATCAAGGCAAGCAGAATAATCACCCGCCAGCGCGCCGATGTCACCAGTAGCAGAAAAAGCGGGAAGATGAGGTAGAACTGCTCCTCCAGCGCCAGGCTCCAGTACACCGAGTTCGGGCCAAGCAACAAACCGTACTGATTGGCCAGGTTGCCAGTGAACGTAGCCACAGCAGTAAAACTGCGCAGGTTGTAAAACCACGACTGAAACGCATTCGACTCGTTGAAAAAAATTGAAAACGCCAACGGTATCAGCACCCACAACCACGCTGTGGGCAAGAGGCGATAAGCCCGCCGGATCCAGAACGAAGTCGCGGCCAATCCGAATCTGTTCTGCTCACGGTGGCTATCGAAATAGTCGAGATACGCCTTGCTGACGACGTAGCCTGAAATACAGAAGAACAAATCCACCCCGGTCCATGGGGAGTACACGTTGAACAGGCTCAACAAGGACGAGTCATGGAACGGCAACAATTGAGAGAGGTGGGTCAGGACCGTCATGAGAATGGCCGCCCCGCGCAAATACTCGATTTCCTTGTTCTTGCGAGTGCTCATGAAATTCTCTTGTTCTTATGGGGAGACAGGCTTCAGAGCGCCTGAAAACGCTGCGGGAATGAACTGAGTTGGCATTCCTCGAGAGCGATCATGGAGCGGCCCGCGACGGCCTTCAAGCCTCCGTGCAAAAAACTTTCCGGATGTCCAACCCGACTCATTGGTCAGTTGCCGGGCATTCTTTTCATCAATGCCCCTGCAAAACGACAAAGCCCCCGCTATTGCGAGGGCTTTGCCTGGAAGCGATCAGTTTCAGAACGGAATATCGTCATCGAAGCTGTCGAAATCCGGAGCCGGTTGCGGTGCGGCCTGCTGAGGTGCCGGAGCCGAACGCTGCTGTGGAGCCGACTGCTGCGGGCGCGGTGCCTGCTGACGTGGCGCCTGCTGCTGGTAGTTGTTGCCGCCGCCTTGCTGATCGCCCTGTTGTGGACGGCCGCCGAGCAGTTGCATGGTGCCTTGCATGTCGACCACGATTTCAGTGGTGTAACGCTTGATGCCGTCCTTTTCCCACTCGCGGGTCTGCAGCTTGCCTTCGATGTAGACCTGCGAACCCTTGCGCAGGTATTCACCGGCAATCTCGGCCACCTTGCCGAACATCGACACACGGTGCCACTCGGTCTTCTCGACCTTCTGACCGGTCTGCTTGTCGGTCCATTGTTCGCTGGTGGCCAGACTCAGGTTGGTCACGGCGTTACCGTTAGGCAGGTAGCGAACTTCGGGATCCTGGCCGCAAGTGCCGACCAATATGACTTTGTTAACCCCACGGGCCATAACGTTCTCCTAAGCGTCGCACGCAGCCCCGGCCGGGTTGTTGACCAGGCGTTCGAGGGTGCTGCGATCCACTAATTCTTTGTCCAGTTTGATGTAAACAGCCGCCTCTTCGGCGACTATCACTGCATCTGTTACCCCTACCAGGGCCTTGAGGCGCTCGACCAGACCCGCTTCGCGGATCGCTTCGGGCGACAACGGCAAGCGCAGGCTCGTCACGTAGGGAGGTTCGCGCATGGTAACAGCAAAGGCCAGCCAAAGTGCAGCCAGCGCGGCGCATCCGAGGAACACAACCGACAGACCGCCATGCTGGAACAACCAGCCGCCGAGTATCCCGCCGAGTGCCGAACCGAGGAACTGGCTGGTGGAGTACACGCCCATGGCCGTGCCCTTGCCGCCTGCCGGTGAAACCTTGCTGATCAGCGACGGCAACGATGCCTCGAGCAGATTGAACGCGGTGAAAAACACCACCGTACCGATCACCAGAGCACGCAGGCTATCGCCGAACTGCCAAAAGAATAGTTCAGTCAGCATCAATGTCATGACGGCGCCGAGCAAAACTCGTTTCATTTTGCGTTTCTTCTCGCCGTAGATAATGAACGGGATCATGGCGAAGAACGAAATCAGCAACGCGGTGAGGTAGACCCACCAGTGCTGTTCCTTGGGCAGACCGGCTTTTTCCACCAGTGCCAGCGGCAAGGCGACGAAGCTCGACATCAACATGGCATGTAACACAAAGATGCCCAGATCCAGGCGCAGCAGGTCCGGGTGCTTGAGCGTCGGCATCAGCGCCTGCCGGGCCACTCCGGATTCCCGGTGCTGCAACGGCCCGGTGGATTGCGGCACCATGAACATGATGATCAGGATGCCGAGCAGCGCCATGGCGCCAGTGGCGAGGAACAGCCCGGACAGCCCGAACGCACTGGTCAGTAACGGCCCGACTACCATCGCCACGGCGAACGACAGGCCGATGGTCATGCCGATCATCGCCATGGCTTTGGTCCGATGCTGCTCGCGGGTCAGGTCGGAAAGCAGCGCCATCACCGCTGCGGAAATCGCCCCGGCGCCTTGCAGGATCCGCCCGGCGATCACACCCCAGATCGAATCGGCCTGGGAAGCCAGAACACTGCCGAGAGCGAAGACGATCAGGCCGAGGTAGATCACCGGCCGGCGACCGATGCGGTCGGAAATGATCCCGAACGGAATCTGGAAAATTGCCTGGGTCAGACCGTAAGCGCCAATCGCCAGCCCGATCAGGGCCGGGGTCGCTCCCGCCAGATCCATGCCATAGGTCGCCAGCACCGGCAACACCATGAACATGCCAAGCATACGGAAGGCGAACACCAGGGCCAGACCGCTCGCCGCGCGGGTCTCGCTGCCACTCATGCGTTCGCTGTGGGGATCGTGCATGGAAAAACCTCGTGTGAACCGGCGGCGATTCTACCAGTCCCATCGGAAGACGGGGTATATCGCGACGCTATGACGCGTATAGATGAAACTCTCTTCATGAACGGCAAAACGCCCTTCGTTTGATAGTGTGCATCCATCCAGTATTTGCCCGTATACTCCTACGTTTTCGACGCCCGCCAAGCGAGGCCACTTTGGACAAGATCCTGATACGTGGGGCCCGTACCCACAACCTGAAGAACATCGACCTGACCCTGCCGCGGGACAAACTGATCGTCATCACCGGCCTGTCCGGATCCGGCAAGTCGTCCCTGGCGTTCGACACGCTGTATGCCGAAGGTCAGCGCCGCTATGTCGAATCGCTGTCGGCCTATGCCCGGCAGTTCCTGTCGATGATGGAAAAACCCGACGTCGACACCATCGAAGGCCTGTCGCCGGCGATCTCCATCGAACAGAAGTCGACCTCGCACAACCCGCGTTCGACGGTCGGCACCATCACCGAAATCTACGACTACTTGCGCTTGCTCTATGCCCGCGTGGGTACGCCGCGTTGCCCGGATCACGACATTCCACTGGAAGCGCAGACCGTCAGTCAGATGGTCGATCTGGTGCTGGCGCAGCCGGAAGGCAGCAAACTGATGTTGCTGGCACCGGTGATCCGCGAACGCAAAGGCGAACACCTGTCGGTCTTCGAAGAATTGCGTGCGCAGGGTTTCGTCCGCGCCCGGGTCAACGGACGCATTTGCGAGCTCGACGAGCTGCCGAAGCTGGATAAACAAAAGAAGCATTCGATCGATGTGATCGTCGACCGCTTCAAGGTCCGCGCCGATCTGCAGCAGCGTCTGGCCGAATCTTTCGAGACCGCGCTGAAACTCGCCGACGGCATTGCCCTGGTCGCACCGATGGACGACGAGTCCGGCGAAGAAATGATCTTCTCCGCACGCTTCGCCTGCCCGATCTGCGGCCATGCGATCAGCGAGCTGGAACCCAAGCTGTTTTCCTTCAACAACCCGGCCGGCGCCTGCCCGACCTGTGATGGCTTGGGCGTGAAGCAGTTCTTCGACATCAAGCGTCTGGTCAATGGCGAGCTGACCCTGGCCGAGGGCGCGATCCGTGGCTGGGACCGGCGCAACGTCTATTACTTCCAGATGCTTGGCTCACTCGCCTCGCACTACAAGTTCAGCCTGGACAAGCCCTTCAACGAGCTGAGCGCCGAGCAGCAGAAGTTCATCCTGCATGGCAGCGGCTCGCAGAACGTCGACTTCAAATACCTGAACGACCGTGGCGACATCGTCAAACGCTCGCACCCGTTCGAAGGCATCGTGCCGAATCTTGAGCGTCGTTACCGCGAAACCGAATCGGCGAGCGTGCGCGAAGAGCTGGCCAAGTTCCTCAGCCATCAGGCCTGCCCGGATTGCCGTGGCACGCGTTTGCGCCGCGAAGCACGGCACGTCTGGGTCGGCGAGAAAACCCTGCCGGCAGTGACCAATCTGCCGATCGGCGATGCCTGCGAATATTTCGGTGCGCTGAAGATGACCGGTCGGCGTGGCGAGATCGCCGACAAGATCCTCAAGGAAATCCGCGAGCGTCTGCAATTTCTGGTCAACGTCGGCCTCGACTATCTGTCGCTGGATCGCAGTGCCGACACATTGTCCGGTGGCGAGGCGCAACGGATTCGTCTGGCCAGCCAGATTGGCGCCGGTTTGGTCGGCGTTCTGTATATCCTCGACGAACCGTCCATTGGCCTGCATCAGCGCGACAACGATCGGCTGCTCGGTACGCTCAAGCATTTGCGCGATATCGGCAACACGGTGATCGTGGTCGAGCACGATGAAGACGCGATTCGTCTGGCTGACTATGTCGTCGATATCGGCCCGGGCGCCGGTGTGCACGGCGGGCAGATCGTTGCCGAGGGCACGCCGGATGAAGTCATGGCGCACCCGGATTCGCTGACCGGCAAATACCTGTCCGGCCGGGTGAAGATCGAAGTGCCGGCCAAACGCACGCCGCGCAACAAGAAGCTCAACCTGTCGCTCAAAGGTGCGCGTGGCAACAACCTGCGCAACGTCGATCTGGACATCCCGATCGGCCTGCTGACTTGCGTGACTGGCGTATCCGGTTCGGGCAAATCGACACTGATCAACAACACGCTGTTCCCGCTCAGCGCCACCGCACTGAATGGCGCGACCACGCTGGAAGCGGCTGCGCATGACAGCATCAAAGGTCTGGAACATCTCGACAAAGTCGTCGATATCGACCAGAGCCCGATCGGCCGTACGCCGCGCTCCAACCCGGCGACTTATACCGGGCTGTTCACGCCGATCCGCGAACTGTTTGCCGGCGTGCCCGAGTCGCGCTCCCGTGGTTACGGCCCGGGGCGTTTCTCGTTCAACGTCAAGGGCGGTCGCTGCGAAGCGTGCCAGGGCGATGGCCTGATCAAGGTGGAAATGCACTTCCTGCCGGACATCTACGTGCCCTGCGATGTGTGCAAGAGCAAGCGCTACAACCGCGAAACCCTTGAGATCAAATACAAGGGCAAGAGCATCCATGAAACCCTCGAAATGACCATCGAGGAAGCACGGGAGTTCTTCGATGCAGTGCCGGCACTGGCGCGCAAGCTGCAAACGCTGATGGATGTCGGCCTGTCCTACATCAAGCTCGGGCAGTCGGCAACGACCCTGTCCGGCGGTGAAGCACAGCGGGTCAAGTTGTCGCGCGAGCTGTCCAAACGCGATACTGGCAAAACCTTGTACATCCTCGACGAGCCAACCACCGGCCTGCACTTCGCCGATATCCAGCAGTTACTCGATGTTCTGCATCGTCTGCGCGACCACGGCAACACTGTGGTGGTCATCGAGCACAACCTCGATGTGATCAAGACCGCTGACTGGCTGGTGGACCTCGGTCCTGAAGGCGGTTCCAAAGGCGGGCAGATCATTGCCACCGGTACGCCGGAGGAAGTTGCCGAGATGAAGCAATCTCACACCGGCCATTACCTCAAGCCACTGCTGATCCGTGATCGGGCGTAACTGCCAGGCATGAAAAAGCCCCTGTCACCATTGAAGTGACAGGGGCTTTTTTGTAACCGTGCAATCAGGACGCGTGGGATTGCAGGTAGTTCTGGAGACCGATCAGCTTGATCAGGCCCAGCTGCTTTTCCAGCCAGTAGGTGTGATCTTCTTCGGTGTCGTTGAGCTGAACCCGCAGAATTTCGCGGCTGACATAGTCCTTGTGTTGCTCGCAAAGTTCGATGCCTTTGCACAGCGCAGCGCGGACTTTGTATTCGAGGCGCAGATCCGCTTCGAGCATCGTAGGCACCGTGGTACCGACATCCAGATCATCCGGACGCATGCGCGGCGTGCCTTCGAGCATCAGAATCCGCCGCATCAACGCATCGGCGTGGCCGGCTTCTTCTTCCATCTCGTGGTTGATGCGCTCGTAGAGCTTGGTGAACCCCCAGTCCTCATACATCCGCGAATGAACGAAATACTGGTCACGCGCGGCCAGCTCGCCGGTCAGCAACGTATTGAGGTAATCGATTACATCTGGGTGGCCTTGCATCGCCCTACATCTCCCTTCCTGAAAGTCTGTAGTTTGAACCAACCTGACCGGAAGGTCACTCGCTTCGCGCAATAAAAGCGAAGATATTCTGAGAAAAGCAGGCCAAATAACGCAAAAACCGCCCAAATGAGGGCGGTTCTGCTTCTCGTTTAGACTACGTTAAGCTGTCAGTTGAGCAGTTTTGCGATTGCTTCTCCATACGCCGGATCGGCTTTGTAGAAATGCTGCAACTGGCGATCGACGACGTCGCTGGAAACACCCGCCATCGCACCGGCGATGTTGCTGACCAGCAATGCTTTCTGCTCGTCGCTCATCAGGCGGAACAAGGCACCGGCATGGCTGTAGTAGTCGGTGTCTTCGCGGTGATCATAACGATCAGCGGCACCGCTCAAGGCCAGCGCTGGCTCCGCGTAATGCGGCGCTTGCTTCGGCGACTCAACGTAGCTGTTCGGTTCATAGTTCGGCGCCGCGCCGCCATTGCTGCCGAACGCCATGGAGCCGTCACGCTGATAAGTATTCACCGGGCTGCGCGGAGCGTTCACCGGCAATTGCTGGTGATTGGTGCCCACACGGTAACGGTGCGCGTCAGCGTAGGCGAATACACGGCCTTGCAGCATGCGGTCTGGCGACAGACCGACACCTGGCACCATGTTGCTCGGGCCAAACGCAGCCTGTTCAACTTCCGCGAAGTAGTTCAGCGGGTTGCGATTCAACTCCAGCTCACCGACTTCGATCAGCGGGAACTCCTTCTGCGACCAGGTCTTGGTCACGTCGAACGGATTCTCGTAATGAGCCGCCGCTTGCGCTTCGGTCATGATCTGAATGCACACGCGCCATTTCGGGAATTCACCGCGCTCGATGGCCTCGAACAGGTCACGCTGCGCATAGTCCGGGTCGGTACCGGCCAAACGGGCGGCCTCGGCTGGCGCCAGGTTCTTGATGCCCTGCTGGGTCTTGTAGTGCCACTTCACCCAATGACGCTCGCCTTTGGCGTTGATCAGGCTGTAGGTGTGGCTACCGAAGCCGTGCATGTGACGGTAGCCGTCAGGGATGCCACGATCAGAAAACAGGATGGTGACCTGGTGCAGCGCTTCAGGCGAATGCGACCAGAAATCCCACATCATCTGCGCGCTCTTCAGGTTGCTTTGCGGCAGACGCTTTTGCGTGTGGATAAAGTCAGGAAATTTCAGCGGATCGCGGATGAAGAACACTGGCGTGTTGTTGCCGACGATGTCCCAATTGCCTTCCTCGGTATAGAACTTCAAGGCGAAGCCGCGCGGATCGCGCTCAGTGTCGGCCGAACCACGCTCGCCACCTACGGTAGAAAAGCGCAGAAAGGTTGGCGTTTGTTTGCCTACCGACTCGAACAACTTCGCACTGGTGTATTCAGTGATGTCACGGGTGACGGTGAACGTGCCGTAGGCGCCTGAGCCTTTAGCGTGCACACGGCGTTCTGGAATGTTTTCACGGTTGAAGTGCGCAAGTTTTTCGATCAGATGGAAATCGTCGAGAAGCAGCGGACCGCGTGGGCCGGCGGAACGGGAATTCTGGTTGTCAGCGACTGGCGCGCCACTGGCGGTTGTAAGCGTCTTGGTCTGGCTCATGCGGTCTTCTTCCTCTGTCAGTCTTGAACTGCCGGCTAATGGGCTTGGCGGGAAGTATTGATCATCGACGTTACAGCTACAAATTCATTAACTTGCAGGCATCGATAGATAATTACTAATTATGTTTTCCCAGCACATAGTGGCAGTTCAACCATGTCAGAAACTTGTACAGACGGCGCATTTCTTACAGGCACAAAAAACCGGGCACTAGGCCCGGTTCTTTGTTTCAGACTGACGTCTTACTCGGCGGATACAGCTTCGCCAGCAGTAGCACGATCAACCAACTCGACGTACGCCATAGGCGCGTTGTCGCCAGCGCGGAAACCGCACTTGAGGATGCGCAAGTAGCCACCCTCACGGGTAGCGTAACGCTTGCCCAGGTCGTTGAAGAGCTTACCAACGATAGCTTTCGAACGAGTACGGTCGAAAGCCAGACGGCGGTTAGCCAGGCTGTCTGTCTTGGCCAGAGTGATCAGCGGTTCGGCGACGCGGCGCAGTTCTTTGGCTTTTGGCAGAGTAGTTTTGATCAGCTCGTGCTCGAACAGCGACACCGCCATGTTTTGGAACATGGCCTTGCGGTGCGAGCTGGTGCGGCTCAGGTGACGACCACTTTTACGATGACGCATGGTTCATTCCTTACCAAACACTACGTTCGGTGATTACGACGATCAGGCAGTCGCCTTGTCGTCCTTCTTAAGACTTGCAGGCGGCCAGTTGTCGAGGCGCATGCCGAGGGACAGACCGCGGGAGGCCAGAACGTCCTTGATTTCAGTCAAGGATTTCTTGCCCAGGTTCGGAGTCTTCAACAGCTCTACTTCGGTACGCTGAATCAGGTCGCCGATGTAGTAGATGTTTTCCGCCTTAAGGCAGTTAGCCGAACGTACAGTCAGTTCCAGATCGTCAACCGGGCGAAGCAGGATCGGATCGATCTCGTCTTCCTGCTCGACAACCAGCGGCTCACTTTCACCTTTGAGGTCGACGAACGCAGCCAGCTGCTGTTGCAGGATGGTTGCAGCGCGACGGATAGCCTCTTCAGGATCCAAAGTACCGTTGGTTTCCAGATCAATAACCAGCTTGTCCAGGTTGGTACGCTGCTCGACACGGGCGTTTTCCACCACGTAAGCGATACGGCGAACCGGGCTGAACGAAGAGTCGAGCTGCAAGCGACCGATGCTGCGGCTTTCGTCTTCATCGCTCTGACGCGAGTCGGCTGGTTCATAACCACGACCACGAGCTACGGTGAGCTTCATGTTCAGGGCGCCGTTAGACGCCAGGTTAGCGATTACGTGATCGGGATTAACGATCTCGACATCATGATCCAGCTGAATATCGGCAGCGGTAACCACCCCCGAACCCTTCTTCGACAAGGTCAGCGTAACTTCGTCACGACCGTGCAGCTTGATGGCCAGACCTTTAAGGTTCAACAGGATTTCAATTACGTCTTCCTGTACACCTTCGATGGCGCTGTACTCGTGGAGCACACCGTCAATCTCGGCCTCGACTACTGCGCAGCCGGGCATTGAGGACAACAGGATGCGGCGCAGCGCGTTGCCCAGGGTGTGGCCAAAACCACGCTCGAGAGGCTCGAGAGTGATCTTGGCGCGGGTTGGACTGACAACCTGCACATCAATGTGGCGGGGTGTCAGGAACTCATTTACCGAAATCTGCATGGATGCACCTATTTTCTAGCCCTTACTTGGAGTAGAGCTCGACAATCAGGCTTTCGTTGATGTCGGCGGACAGATCACTGCGAGCAGGAACGTTCTTGAAAACGCCCGACTTCTTCTCAGTGTCTACTTCTACCCATTCTACGCGGCCACGTTGGGCACACAGATCGAGAGCTTGGACAATGCGAAGTTGGTTTTTTGCTTTCTCGCGAACTGCAACCACGTCACCAGCACGAACCTGATACGACGGAACGTTTACGGTCTGACCGTTAACGCTGATCGACTTGTGCGATACCAGTTGACGGGATTCGGCACGAGTCGAACCAAAGCCCATACGGTATACAACGTTGTCCAGACGGCATTCGAGCAGTTGCAGCAGGTTTTCACCGGTTGCACCTTTCTTGCCAGCAGCTTCTTTGTAGTAGCCGCTGAACTGACGCTCGAGAACGCCGTAGATACGACGGACCTTCTGCTTTTCGCGCAGTTGGGTGCCGTAGTCGGACTGGCGACCGCGGCGTTGGCCGTGGATACCAGGTGCTGCTTCAATGTTGCACTTCGATTCGATCGCGCGCACGCCGCTCTTCAGGAAGAGATCGGTGCCTTCGCGACGAGCGAGTTTGCATTTTGGACCAATGTAACGAGCCATTCTTTACAATCTCCTGGATTACACGCGGCGCTTCTTCGGCGGACGGCACCCGTTGTGCGGGATTGGCGTCACGTCGGTGATGCTGGCGATCTTGTAGCCACAGCCGTTCAAAGCGCGGACTGCGGATTCACGACCTGGACCTGGACCCTTGACGTTTACGTCGAGGTTTTTCAGGCCGTATTCCAGCGCAGCTTGACCAGCACGCTCAGCAGCTACTTGAGCAGCGAACGGGGTGGACTTGCGGGAACCGCGGAAACCCGAACCACCGGAGGTAGCCCAGGAAAGAGCGTTACCTTGACGGTCGGTAATGGTCACGATGGTGTTGTTAAAAGATGCATGGATGTGGGCGATGCCATCAACCACTGTCTTTTTAACTTTTTTACGAGGACGAGCAGCAGGTTTTGCCATGATTAAATTCCTGTCGATTCGCTGGGGCGATTACTTGCGGATCGGCTTACGCGGACCTTTACGGGTACGCGCGTTGGTCTTGGTACGCTGACCGCGTACTGGCAGACCACGACGATGACGCAGACCGCGATAGCAACCGAGGTCCATCAAGCGCTTGATTTTCATGTTGATTTCGCGACGCAGGTCACCTTCAGTGGTGAACTTCGCCACTTCGCCACGCAGCTGTTCAATTTGCTCGTCGCTCAGATCTTTGATCTTTGCTGCTGGGTTTACCCCAGTCACTGCACAGATCTTCTGCGCAGTAGTGCGACCAACACCATAGATGTAGGTCAGCGAGATAACAGTATGCTTGTTATCTGGAATGTTAACGCCTGCAATACGGGCCATTCAGTGGGACTCCAATTGACAGCTACCTACGCCCCGGAAGCCAAGAAATAGGGCGCGAGATAATATCGCTGTAATAACAAATAATCAACCCGGTAGCGCACTAGCTACCGGGCTTGAAGCACAATCACACTCAGCCTTGGCGCTGTTTGTGACGCGGTTCCGCGCTGCAAATTACTCGAACAACACCTTCGCGGCGAATAATCTTGCAGTTACGGCACAGCTTTTTCACCGATGCACGAACTTTCATCACCAACTCCTCGAACCTTATGGGTACTCAGCGCAACATGCCGCTGCCGTAACCCTTCAGGTTGGCTTTCTTCATCAGGGATTCGTACTGGTGCGAAACGAGGTGCGATTGTACTTGGGACATGAAGTCCATCACAACCACGACCACGATCAGCAACGAGGTCCCGCCAAGGTAGAACGGAACGTTTGCTGCAACCACCAGAAATTGGGGCAACAGGCACACGGCCGTCATGTAAAGAGCACCGAACAGGGTCAAGCGGGTCAGAACGCCATCAATATAGCGCGCAGACTGCTCACCTGGACGGATGCCCGGAATAAAGGCACCGGACTTCTTCAGGTTTTCCGCTACGTCTTTCGGATTGAACATCAACGCCGTATAGAAGAAGCAGAAGAAAATAATCCCTGCACTAAACAGCAGAATATTCAACGGCTGACCAGGAGCGATCGACTGCGAGATGTCCTGCAACCAGCCCATACCTTCAGACTGACCGAACCAGGCACCCAACGAAGCCGGAAACAGCAAGATGCTGCTCGCGAAAATAGCCGGAATAACACCGGCCATGTTCACCTTCAGCGGCAAGTGGCTTGTCTGCGCAGCAAAAACCTTGCGGCCCTGCTGACGCTTGGCGTAGTGAACAGCAATACGACGCTGACCACGCTCAATGAACACCACGAAACCGATAATCGCTACTGCCAGCAAACCGATGGCAACCAGGGCGAAGATGTTGATATCACCCTGACGCGCAGACTCGAAAGACTGCCCGATTGCTCTCGGAAGACCGGCGACGATACCCGAAAAAATCAACATCGAGATACCGTTGCCAACACCACGCTCAGTAATCTGCTCACCCAGCCACATCATGAACATCGCACCAGCCACAAATGTGGTTACCGCGACGAAATGGAAGCCAAAGTCACCAGTGAACGCGACGCCCTGCCCCGCCAGACCAATGGACATGCCAATAGCCTGGACCAGAGCGAGAGCGACGGTGAGGTAGCGGGTGTACTGGCTAATCTTGCGACGGCCAGCTTCACCTTCCTTCTTCAACTGCTCCAGCTGCGGGCTGACGGCGGTCATCAGTTGCATGATGATCGATGCCGAAATGTACGGCATGATCCCCAGTGCAAAGATGCTCATCCGTTCCAGCGCGCCGCCGGAGAACATGTTGAACAAGCTAAGAATGGTCCCCTCATTCTGTCGAAACAGGTCTGCGAGTCGGTCCGGGTTGATACCTGGAACCGGGATGTGTGCGCCTATTCGGTAGACGATAATCGCCAGGAACAGAAAACGCAGACGAGCCCAGAGTTCAGACATACCGCCTTTGCCGAGCGCAGAGAGAGCACCTTGCTTAGCCATTTATTCCTCGAACTTGCCGCCAGCTGCTTCGATAGCCGCACGCGCACCTTTGGTGGCGCCGATTCCCTTGCCGATAGTGACAGCGCGAGTCACTTCACCGGACAGCATGATTTTCACACGCTGTACGTTGACGTTGATCACGTTGGCATCTTTCAGGGACTGCACAGTAACGATGTCGCCTTCCACTTTGGCCAGCTCGGACAAACGCACTTCTGCGCGATCCATGGCTTTCAGGGAAACGAAACCGAACTTAGGCAGGCGACGATGCAGCGGCTGTTGACCGCCTTCAAAGCCTGGAGCGATGGTGCCACCGGAGCGGGAGGTCTGACCTTTGTGACCACGGCCACCAGTCTTGCCCAAACCACTACCGATACCACGGCCCGGACGATGCTTTTCGCGACGGGAACCCGGCGCTGGACTCAGATCATTGAGTTTCATCGATTAACCCTCGACACGCAGCATGTAGTAAGCCTTGTTGATCATCCCGCGATTCTCGGGAGTATCCTGGACTTCTACAGTGTGACCGATGCGACGCAGACCCAGACCCTTAACGCACAGTTTGTGGTTAGGGATGCGGCCGGTCATGCTTTTGATCAGCGTAACTTTAACGGTAGCCATGATTACTTGATCTCCTCAACACGCAGGCCACGCTTGGCAGCGATGGACTCAGGAGACTGCATAGCCTTCAGACCCTTGAAAGTGGCGTGAACCACGTTTACCGGGTTAGTCGAGCCGTAGCACTTGGCCAGAACGTTCTGAACGCCAGCAACTTCGAGGACAGCACGCATAGCGCCGCCAGCGATGATACCGGTACCTTCAGAAGCAGGCTGCATGTACACCTTCGAAGCGCCGTGAGCGGACTTCATTGCGTACTGCAGAGTGGTGCCGTTCAGGTCAACTTGAATCATGTTGCGGCGAGCAGCTTCCATTGCCTTCTGGATCGCAGCAGGCACTTCACGCGACTTGCCACGGCCGAAGCCAACACGCCCTTTACCATCACCAACCACGGTCAACGCGGTGAAAGTGAAGATACGGCCGCCTTTAACGGTTTTGGCTACGCGGTTAACTTGAACCAGCTTCTCGATGTAGCCTTCGTCGCGCTTTTGGTCGTTATTTGACATAACTTAGAACTCCAGCCCAGCTTCACGAGCAGCATCAGCCAGCGCTTTAACGCGGCCGTGGTACTTGAAGCCAGAGCGGTCGAAAGCCACTTGCGATACGCCAGCGGCCTTAGCACGCGTAGCGACCAGCTGGCCAACCTTTGTGGCCGCGTCGATGTTGCCAGTGGCACCATCACGCAGTTCTTTATCCAAAGTCGAGGCACTTGCCAGGACTTTGTTGCCGTCGGCCGAGATGACCTGGGCGTAGATGTGCTGCGACGAGCGGAACACGCAGAGACGCACGACTTCGAGTTCGTGCATTTTCAGGCGTGCTTTGCGAGCGCGACGCAGTCGAGTAACTTTTTTGTCGGTCATTTGCTATGCCCTACTTCTTCTTGGCTTCTTTACGACGGACGACTTCGTCCGCGTAGCGCACACCTTTGCCTTTGTATGGCTCTGGTGGACGGAAGTCGCGGATCTCGGCGGCCACTTGACCTACCAGCTGCTTGTCGATGCCCTTGATCAGGATATCGGTCTGGCTAGGAGTCTCAGCGGTGATGCCTTCCGGCAGTTCGTAATCCACTGGGTGCGAGAAGCCAAGAGCCAGGTTCAGAACCTGACCTTTTGCTTGCGCTTTGTAACCAACACCGACCAGCTGGAGCTTGCGCTCGAAGCCTTGGCTTACGCCCTGGACCATGTTGTTTACCAACGCACGCGTGGTACCGGCCATTGCGCGAGTTTGTTGATCGCCATTGCGAGCAGCGAAACGCAGCTCACCAGCTTCTTCAACGATCTCAACGGACGAATGGATGTTCAGTTCAAGAGTACCCTTGGCACCCTTCACCGAAAGCTGTTGGCCTGCGAATTTGACTTCGACACCGGCTGGCAGCTTAACGGGGTTCTTAGCGACGCGAGACATGCTTATCCCCCCTTAGAACACAGTGCAAAGAACTTCGCCGCCGACACCGGCAGCGCGCGCAGCACGATCCGTCATCACACCTTTGTTGGTGGAGACGATAGACACGCCAAGACCGCCACGAACTTTCGGCAGATCTTCAACGGACTTGTACTGACGCAGGCCTGGACGACTAACGCGCTTCACTTCTTCGATAACCGGACGGCCTTCGAAGTACTTCAGCGAGATGGACAGCGACGGCTTGGCGTCGGTGGTGATCTGAAAATCCGCGATGTAACCTTCGTCCTTCAGGACTTTTGCTACAGCTGCCTTCAACGTGGAAGACGGCATGCTTACGACAGACTTTTCAGCCATCTGGGCATTACGGATTCGAGTTAGCATGTCCGCTAACGGGTCCTGCATACTCATGGGCTAGACGCTCCTAATACAAAAAAATTAGCCTTGCGGCTACTACTTGTCGCCGAGAACTTCCGGGCAGAAAAACACGGGCTCAGGCGAGCCGGTCATTCTAGACACACCCCAGAAATGAATCAAGCCCCAAAAGGGGCTTGATTCAGATTCAAGGCCACCGATGGTCAGGTTCTTGCGAACCCGAACACCGAGACTTTGACAACTATTACCAGCTGGCTTTAACCAGACCTGGCACGTCACCACGCATTGCAGCTTGACGCAGCATGTTACGGCCGAGGCCGAACTTGCGGTACACGCCGTGCGGACGACCAGTCAGGCGGCAACGGTTACGCATGCGCGAAGCGCTTGCGTCACGTGGTTGCTTCTGCAGAGCTACGGTAGCTTCCCAACGCGCTTCTGGACTTGCGTTCAGATCGACGATGATAGCTTTCAGCGCTGCACGCTTGGTGGCGTACTTGGCAACGGTGAGCTGACGCTTCAGCTCACGGTTCTTCATGCTCTTCTTGGCCATTTTCCTACTCCAATCAGTTGCGGAACGGGAATTTGAAAGCACGCAGCAGAGCGCGGCCTTCATCATCGTTCTTGGCAGTGGTGGTCAGGGTAATGTCCAGACCGCGGAGAGCATCGATCTTGTCGTAGTCGATTTCCGGGAAGATGATCTGCTCTTTCACGCCCATGCTGTAGTTGCCACGACCATCGAAGGACTTGGCATTCAGGCCGCGGAAGTCGCGAACCCGAGGCAGGGAGATCGACAGCAGACGATCCAGGAACTCGTACATACGCTCACGGCGCAGGGTCACTTTGACGCCGATCGGCCATCCTTCGCGGACTTTGAAGCCAGCGATGGATTTACGAGCGTAGGTCACAACGACTTTCTGGCCGGTGATCTTTTCCAGGTCAGCAACAGCGTGCTCGATGACTTTTTTGTCGCCGATCGCTTCGCCCAGACCCATGTTCAGGGTGATTTTGGTAACGCGCGGAACTTCCATCACGTTCGAAAGCTTAAGTTCTTCCTTAAGTTTCGGAGCGATTTCCTTCCGGTAAATCTCTTTTAGTCGTGCCATGGTCTTCTACCTAGCAGTGTTCAAGCATCAACCGCTTTTTGGGTCGACTTGAAGACACGAATTTTCTTACCGTCTTCTACTTTGAAACCAACGCGGTCAGCCTTGTTGGTTTCGCCGTTGAAGATGGCGACGTTGGAAGCGTGCAGTGGCGCTTCTTTCTCGACGATACCGCCCTGTACGCCCGACATCGGGTTAGGCTTGGTATGACGCTTGACCAGGTTCAGACCACCAACAACCAGACGGTTGTCAGCAAGAACCTTCAGCACCTTACCGCGCTTACCTTTGTCTTTGCCGGCGATCACGATGATCTCGTCGTCACGACGAATCTTTTGCATGTCGGATCTCCTTACAGCACTTCTGGGGCGAGCGAGACGATCTTCATGAACTTCTCAGTACGAAGTTCACGGGTCACTGGCCCAAAGATACGGGTGCCGATCGGCTCTTGCTTGTTGTTCAGAAGAACAGCAGCGTTGCCATCAAAGCGGATAATGGAGCCATCAGCACGACGTACGCCGTGACGAGTGCGGACTACAACAGCAGTCATCACTTGGCCTTTTTTCACCTTACCGCGAGGAATTGCTTCCTTCACGGTAACTTTGATGATGTCACCGATACCAGCGTAACGACGATGGGAGCCACCCAGCACCTTGATGCACATAACACGGCGAGCGCCGCTGTTATCGGCCACATCGAGCATGGATTGAGTCTGAATCATATAATTTCTCCGACCCCTAGCCCTTAGACTTCCACAGCGCGTTCGAGAACATCAACCAGCGCCCAAGACTTGGTCTTGGCCATCGGACGAGTTTCACGAATAGTGACTTTGTCGCCGATGTGGCACTGATTGGTTTCGTCGTGCGCGTGCAGCTTAGTCGAACGCTTAACGTATTTACCGTAGATCGGGTGCTTTACGCGACGCTCGATCAGAACGGTGATGGTTTTGTCCATCTTGTCGCTGACAACACGGCCAGTCAGCGTACGGACAGTTTTTTCGGCTTCAGCCATGATCACTTACCTGCCTGCTGGTTGAGCACAGTCTTCACGCGAGCGATGTCACGCTTAACTTGCGAGAGCAGATGAGACTGCCCCAACTGGCCAGTTGCTTTCTGCATGCGCAGATTGAACTGGTCGCGCAGCAAGCCGAGCAGTTGCTCGTTCAGCTGCTGTGCGGATTTTTCACGAAGTTCATTCGCTTTCATCACATCACCGTCCGTTTAACAAAGGAGGTGGCGAGCGGCAGCTTTGCAGCAGCCAGGGCGAAAGCCTCACGCGCCAGCTCTTCAGAAACACCCTCGATTTCATACAGGACTTTGCCTGGCTGAATCTGGGCAACCCAGTACTCCACGTTACCCTTACCTTTACCCATACGAACCTCGAGAGGTTTCTTGGAGATCGGCTTGTCCGGGAATACACGGATCCAGATCTTGCCGCCACGTTTTACGTGACGGGTCAGAGCACGACGCGCTGACTCGATCTGACGAGCGGTGAGACGACCACGAGCAACAGACTTCAGCGCGAACTCGCCGAAGCTGACTTTGCTACCGCGCAGTGCCAGACCACGGTTGTGGCCGGTCATCTGCTTGCGGAACTTCGTACGCTTTGGTTGCAACATTTGGCGTACCCCTTACTTAGCAGCTTTTTTACGAGGCGCTGGTGCTTGTGGTTTCAGTTCTTCTTGGCGACCACCAATAACTTCGCCTTTGAAGATCCAAACCTTTACACCGATCACACCGTAAGTGGTGTGAGCTTCGTAGTTGGCATAGTCGATGTCGGCACGCAGGGTGTGCAGTGGCACACGACCTTCGCGATACCATTCAGTACGTGCGATTTCAGCACCGCCGAGACGACCGCTCACTTGGATTTTGATGCCTTTGGCACCAATGCGCATGGCGTTCTGTACAGCGCGCTTCATAGCGCGACGGAACATTACACGACGCTCCAGCTGCTGAGCTACGCTCTGCGCAACCAGCATACCGTCGAGCTCCGGCTTGCGGATCTCTTCGATATTGATGTGCACAGGCACACCCATTTGCTTGGTCAGGTCCTGACGCAGTTTCTCAACATCTTCACCTTTCTTCCCGATAACGATACCTGGACGAGCGGTGTGGATGGTGATGCGTGCAGTTTGGGCCGGACGATGGATATCGATACGGCTTACGGACGCGCTTTTTAGTTTGTCTTGGAGATACTCACGCACTTTCAGATCTGCGAACAAGTAGTCCGCATAAGTCCGACCGTCTGCGTACCAGACGGAGGTGTGCTCCTTGACGATTCCCAGGCGAATGCCAATGGGATGTACTTTCTGACCCATCTCTTCGACTCCGTTACTTGTCAGCAACCTTGACAGTGATATGGCAAGACCGCTTGACGATGCGATCAGCACGGCCTTTGGCACGTGGCATGATGCGCTTCAGCGAACGCCCTTCGTTGACGAAAACGGTGCTGACCTTCAGGTCATCAACGTCTGCGCCTTCGTTATGCTCGGCGTTGGCTACGGCCGACTCCAGCACTTTCTTCATGATCTCGGCGGCTTTCTTACTGCTGAAAGCCAACAGGTTGAGCGCTTCGCCCACCTTCTTCCCGCGGATCTGGTCGGCGACCAAGCGGGCTTTCTGGGCGGAGATTCGAGCGCCCGACAACTTAGCGGCTACTTCCATTTCCTTACCCCTTAACGCTTGGCTTTCTTGTCAGCCACGTGCCCGCGATAGTTGCGGGTACCGGCGAACTCGCCCAGTTTGTGGCCGACCATGTCTTCGTTAACGAGAACTGGGACGTGCTGACGACCGTTGTGTACTGCGATGGTCAGACCGACCATTTGTGGCAGGATCATCGAACGACGCGACCAGGTTTTAATTGGTTTGCGATCGTTCTTTTCCGCCGCCACTTCGATCTTCTTCAGTAGGTGAAGATCAATAAAAGGACCTTTTTTCAGAGAACGTGGCACTGTCGTATCCCTCTATTTACTTGCGACGACGGACGATCATTTTGTCGGTACGCTTATTACCACGAGTCTTCGCGCCCTTAGTCGGGAAGCCCCATGGCGATACCGGATGACGACCACCAGAGGTACGACCTTCACCACCACCATGTGGGTGGTCAACCGGGTTCATGGCAACACCACGAACGGTTGGGCGAACGCCACGCCAGCGTTTGGCACCAGCTTTACCCAGCGAACGCAGGCTGTGCTCGGAGTTCGAGACTTCACCCAGGGTCGCACGGCATTCAGCCAGGACTTTACGCATTTCACCGGAACGCAGACGCAGGGTCACGTAGACACCTTCACGAGCGATCAGCTGAGCCGAAGAACCAGCGGAACGAGCGATCTGTGCACCTTTACCTGGCTTCAATTCGATGCCGTGTACGGTAGAACCGACTGGAATGTTGCGCAGTTGCAGAGCGTTGCCTGGCTTGATTGGAGCCAGAGCGCCTGCGATCAGCTGGTCGCCAGCACTCACGCCTTTAGGGGCGATGATGTAGCGGCGCTCGCCGTCTGCGTAGCACAGCAGTGCGATGTGAGCAGTACGGTTTGGATCGTATTCGATACGCTCGACAGTGGCGACGATGCCATCTTTGTCGTTGCGACGGAAATCGACCATACGGTAATGCTGCTTATGACCACCACCGATGTGACGAGTGGTAATACGGCCATTGTTGTTACGACCACCAGACTTCGATTTTTTCTCGAGCAGCGGTGCGTGAGGAGCGCCTTTATGCAGCTCCTGGTTGACCACCTTGACCACAAAACGGCGGCCAGGGGAAGTCGGTTTGCATTTAACGATTGCCATGATGCACCCCTTCCTTACTCAGCACTGCTGCTGAAATCGAGATCTTGGCCTGGCTGAAGGGAGATAACCGCCTTCTTCCAGTCATTACGCTTGCCCAGACCGCGAGCAGTGCGCTTGCTCTTACCCAGAACATTCAGGGTAGTGACGCGCTCTACTTTCACGCTGAACAGGCTTTCGACGGCCTTCTTGATTTCCAGCTTGGTTGCATCGGTAGCAACCTTGAAAACGAACTGGCCTTTCTTGTCTGCCAGAACCGTAGCCTTCTCGGAAACGTGCGGGCCAAGCAGAACTTTAAATACGCGTTCCTGGTTCATCCCAGCAGCTCCTCGAATTTCTTCACGGCCGACACGGTGATCAACACCTTGTCGTATGCGATCAGACTAACTGGATCGGAACCTTGCACGTCCCGTACATCTACGTGCGGCAGGTTGCGAGCAGCCAGGTACAGGTTCTGATCAACAGCGTCCGACACGATCAGAACGTCGGTCAGGCTCATGTTGTTCAGTTTGCCCAGCAGATCTTTGGTTTTCGGAGTTTCAACAGCGAAATCCTGAACCACGACCAGACGATCAGTACGCACCAGCTCAGCAAGGATGGAACGCATTGCTGCGCGATACATCTTCTTGTTCAGCTTCTGGGAGTGATCCTGTGGACGAGCTGCGAAAGTGGTACCGCCGCCACGCCAGATTGGGCTACGGATAGTACCGGCACGAGCACGGCCAGTACCTTTCTGACGCCATGGGCGCTTGCCGCCACCACGAACGTCGGAACGGGTCTTCTGCTGCTTGCTACCTTGACGGCCGCCGGCCATGTAGGCCACGACTGCTTGGTGAACCAGCGTCTCGTTGAATTCGCCGCCAAATGTCAGTTCGGAAACTTCGATCGCTTGAGCGTCATTTACATTTAATTGCATGTCAGCTTCCCCTTAACCGCGAGCCTTGGCTGCTGGACGTACAACCAGGTTGCCGCCAGTAGCGCCAGGAACAGCACCCTTGACCAACAACAGATTGCGTTCAGCGTCCACGCGCACTACTTCCAGGGACTGCACGGTCACGCGCTCAGCGCCCATATGACCGGACATTTTTTTGCCCTTGAATACACGACCAGGAGTCTGGCACTGGCCGATAGAGCCTGGGACGCGGTGGGATACGGAGTTACCGTGGGTGTTATCTTGCCCGCGGAAATTCCAACGCTTGATCGTACCCTGGAAGCCTTTACCCTTGGACTGACCGGTTACATCAACCAGTTGACCAGCGGCGAAGATTTCAGCGTTGATCAGATCGCCAGCCTGGTACTCGCCTTCTTCAAGGCGGAATTCCATGGTGGTGCGACCAGCGGCAACGTTCGCTTTAGCGAAGTGGCCAGCCTGAGCTGCTGTTACACGCGAAGCGCGACGCTCGCCGACAGTGACTTGCACTGCACGATAGCCATCGGTCTCTTCAGTTTTGAACTGGGTGACGCGATTCGGCTCGATCTCAATGACCGTGACCGGAATGGAGACACCTTCTTCGGTGAAAATACGGGTCATACCGCATTTACGACCGACTACACCAATAGTCATGTTGTAAACCTCATGAGTGTACGGGGCTTTCACCCGCTATGGCCGCCCATTTCAGAGCGTTACACGACCAAGACCGAGTCTTAGCCGAGGCTGATCTGCACTTCCACACCGGCCGCAAGATCAAGCTTCATCAGCGCGTCAACGGTTTTATCCGTTGGCTGGACGATGTCCAGAACACGCTTATGAGTGCGGATCTCGTACTGGTCACGCGCGTCTTTGTTGACGTGCGGGGAAACCAGAACGGTGAACCGCTCTTTACGGGTAGGCAGTGGAATTGGACCACGCACTTGAGCACCAGTACGTTTCGCGGTTTCCACGATTTCCTGGGTTGATTGGTCGATCAGGCGATGGTCAAAAGCCTTCAACCTGATACGGATTTGCTGATTTTGCATTGGATTTCAGACTCCGGCTGCTATTCCCACCGGGCGCAATACGCCCGTTAAAAGGAGGCGCAATTCTAT
>NZ_WBRZ01000449.1:0-2372 GCF_008923895.1 Pseudomonas sp. GXM4 | reverse complement strand
GGTTTTTCAGGCGCTGAAAGGTGGCTGATCGAGCGCATTCGCGAGCAGGCTCGCTCCCACAAGTCATCTTCTGATCGAAAGTTGTTGCAGCCTGCGACACCTCCAGCGTTAACCGAGTGAAAACCCGATCCTGTAGAAGCTGCCGCAGGCTCGGGCCGCGATCGGACGATCTTTCACTACTAATCCGCCAACGCCGCGAAAACCGTATGCGCAATCTTCACCCGTTCGGCATTCGGGTAGTTCTTGTTGGCCAGAATCACGATGCCCATGTCCCGCGACGGCACGAACGCCACATACGCGCCAAAGCCCCGCGTAGATCCGCTTTTGTTGAACAGCACATTGGCCGGTTCAGCTTGCGGTGGAGTCAGCCATTCGACTTTGTGCGGTTCCATGGCCATGGGGGTCGAGTTGCCGTTTTGCAGTTTTTCCAGGCTGATCGGGTAGGCGTAGCGTTCCCAGCCCAGGCCTTGGGTCATGTCGCCGACGCGGTAATAGCCGATGTGGGTGTTGGCGATGGCTTGGTGCAGATCAGGCGCAAGGCTGGCCGGTTGCAGCTGTGCCTGGACGTAACGCAGCAGGTCGGCGGCGCTGGTTTTGATGCCGTAGGCTTCGGCGTCGAGGGCGCCGGGGCTGACGCGTACCGGTTGGTCGGCGCTGTCGTAGCCTTCGGCATAAAGCTTCGACTGCGCTGACGGTACGCTGAGGAAGGTGTGCTGAAGGCCGAGTTTCGGCAGCAGGGTTTGCGTCATTGCCAAGTCGAACGGCTGGCCGAGGCTTTTCGCCGTCAGGTAGCCGAACAGGCCCAGGCTCGGGTTGGAATACAGGCGATGGCTGCCGGCGGGAAACTGCGGTTTCCATTGTTGGTAATAGCCGAGCATCCTGTCGGAAGAATCCGCCTCAGCGGGAAATTGCAGCGGCAGTCCGCCAGCACTGTAGGTGCCCAGTTGCAGCACGCTGATGTTGTCGAAGGCGCTGCCCTTGAGCTCCGGCCAGAGTTGGCTGGCCTTGCTCGACAGGTCGAGTTTGCCTGTGGCCTGGGCGTAACCGGCGAGGGTGGCGGTGAAGGTTTTACTCACCGAGCCGACTTCGAAGAGGGTGTTTTCGCTGACCTTTTGCCCGGTGTCTTTAGCGGCAACCCCGTAGTTAAAGTAATGCGCCTGGCCATTCAGCGTGATCGCTACGGTCAGCCCCGGGATGTTGTTTTGCTGCATGACCGGGGTGACGGCTTGGCTGACCAGTGCCTGCAATTGCGCATCCGTCGGCGTTGCGGCATGACAGGCAACGCTGCCGAAGAACAGTGCGAAAGCGCTGTAGGAAAAGACCTTGCTCGGTTTTAAGGAACACATGATTGAATCACTCTCCATGAGTGTCGATTGTTGTATCCCGCTACACTGCGGGTGATTTTTCATCGGACGGCCGATCAGCGCGGCCAATTTAGGCACTTCGCCGGCCCGCGACAAACGATGAAAACTCGCATGGGCCATTAGAAAAATTGGGGGCAACGCATGATTCGACCGCAACTGCCGCTCAATGCTCTGCGCGCATTTGAAGCCTCGGCACGTCATTTGAGTTTTACCCGTGCTGCCGTCGAGTTGTGCGTGACACAAGCGGCGGTGAGCCATCAGGTCAAAAGCCTGGAAGCGCAACTCAACCTGACCCTGTTCAAACGCCTGCCCCGTGGGCTGATGCTGACCAGTGAAGGCGAAACCTTGCTGCCGGTACTCAGCACATCATTCGATCATATTGCGCAGATGCTCGAGCGTCTGGCCGGTGGGCAGTATCGCGACATGTTGACGGTCGGCGCGGTGGGCACTTTTGCCGTGGGCTGGCTGTTGCCGAGGCTGGCGGACTTTCGGGGGAAACATCCGCTTATAGATTTACGTCTGTCGACCAATAACAACCGGGTGGATGTGGCGGCGGAGGGACTGGATTACGCCATTCGTTTCGGTGCTGGCGCCTGGCATGGCATCGAGGCGACACGCTTGCTCGATGCGCCGTTGTCGGTATTGTGCGTGCCGGAGATTGCCCGGCAACTGCACACGCCGGCGGACCTGTTGCAGCAGACCTTGCTGCGTTCCTATCGCACCGATGAATGGCCGGAGTGGTTTCACGCAGCGGGCCTGGCGACGCAGGCCGCGCCACCGCAAAGCATCGTGTTCGATTCGTCGCTGGCAATGATGGAAGCCGCATTGCAGGGCGGCGGCGTGGCGTTGGCGCCGCCGCTGATGTTCGCCCGGCAACTGGCGGCAGATGCGATCTGCCAGCCGTTTGCGATCGAGATCACCACCGGCAGTTACTGGCTGACGCGGTTGCAGTCGCGAGCGGAAACGGTGGCGATGAAAGCGTTCAAAACCTGGTTGCTGCAGATCTCA
>NZ_WBRZ01000448.1:0-2409 GCF_008923895.1 Pseudomonas sp. GXM4 | reverse complement strand
GGGGGTTGCTCGAAAAATTTTCCGACCTGAACGGGCAGTGCCGAATCCGCAATCGACCCGGTATTTCAGACCCCAGTTCCTGTCGGCATCAATGCGGTCGGTCCCCTCTCCCTCCGGGAGAGGGTTAGGGTGAGGGAAAATCTCAAGCCGACCGAGTCAATCGGACACCATGGCGCCCCCTTATTTTTTCTTCAGACACTCACTCATGAACGCCTTGCGCGCATCACCGGTCAGCGCCTTGGTTTTCGCATCGGCATTGCAGGTGGTCATCTTCTGCTGCTGCGGGGTCAGCTCTTTGCCATCGTTGGCCGCTGGTGCCGCTTTCAGGCAGGTGCTCATGAACGCCTTGCGCTCGTCGCCCTTCAGGCTTTTGGCGGTCGCATCGGCATTGCAGGTGGTCATCTTGTTCTGTTGCGCCGTGGCGGCGAAACCCTGGGAACACACAAGCAGCCCGATCATCAACAACGGCACACGCAACATCTTCATGGAGTTTTCTCCTTGTTGCCGCACCGAAGGATGCGGCCTCTGTCGCAGTGTAGTCAAAGCTTGTTACACCTTCCTGCCCTCGAGGTGGCTGCGCCGATACTGCTCCGGCGTGCACCCGGCCTGGCGGGCGAACATGGCGATGAAGGCCGAGCCGCTGCTGTAGCCGAGGTCGAAAGCGATTTCCTGCACCGAACGCGAGGTTTCCAGCGCCTCGATCGCCGCCAGATAACGCAAGCGCTGACGCCACTCGCCAAAGCTCATGCCCAGCTCGCGGACAAACTGCCGGGCCAGGGTGCGCTCGCTGACATGCACTTGCGCGGCCCAATGCGCCAACGGTTGGTTGTTGCCCGGCGCGGCCTGCAAGGTGTCGAGAATCGCCAGCAAGCCAGGACTGCTCGCATACGGCAGGTAACATTCCTGCACCGGTGCCTGTTGCAGTTGATCGACCAATACCTGGGCCAGACGCTGATCGGCCTCATGCTCCGGAATCTTCACATCGCGGGCAGCGAAGTCCTTGAGAATCGCCTTGAGAATGTCACTGATCGCCAAGGTGCAGGCGCGCGCCGGCAACCGTGTGCAAACACTTGGATCAAGACACACCGCGCGATAGTTGACCGGCTGATGGCTGTAGAAACTGTGCTCGACCTCGGGCGGCACCCACACCGCGTACTGCGGCGGCGACATGAAGCGGCTGCCATCGACATCCATGTGCAACACGCCATGGGCGGCATACTCGAGCGTGCCCCACGGATGGCGATGCGGCGCGGCATATTCGTGGGCATTGAAATCGGCGTAGCGGAAGTACACCGCTGACGGCAATTCGTTGAAATCGAGCAGATCGATGTGTTTGCTGTTCATGCTGTCCGGATGCAGAGGCAGGTTGTCCGG
Organism: Pseudomonas sp. GXM4; assembly: GCF_008923895.1. Taxonomy (NCBI): domain Bacteria; kingdom Pseudomonadati; phylum Pseudomonadota; class Gammaproteobacteria; order Pseudomonadales; family Pseudomonadaceae; genus Pseudomonas; species Pseudomonas sp. GXM4. Next base: position 1,035 of record NZ_WBRZ01000448.1, on the reverse strand, counting down.
TTCGCAGTATAGGCCTGCATCCAGACAGGCGATAATCGCCCTTCATCAACGTTCTGGTTTTGTCCCATGCAATACGCGTTTCCCCTGCTGGCGATTTTCATCTGGGCCGGCAACACCGTGATCAACAAACTGGCGGTCGGCGCGATCTTCCCGGCCGAGATCGGTTTTTACCGCTGGCTGCTCGCCGGCGTGCTGTTCACGCCATTCATGCTCAGCAAAGTCATCGCCCACTGGCCGCAGATTCGGCCAAACCTGGGGCGGATTTTCATCCTCGGCGTGCTCGGCATGGCGGTGTATCAGAGCCTTGCCTATTTCGCTGCAACACTGACCACCGCGACCAACATGGGCATCATCCTGTCGTTGATGCCATTGATGTCGCTGGCCATGGCGATCATCAGCCTCGGCCAGCGCCTGACGGCTGGTGCGCTGGTCGGTGCGGTGCTGTCGTTCGCTGGCGTGCTGGTGGTGGTGTCGTCCGGCAGCCTCGGTGCGCTGCTGCAACACGGGGTCAATCTGGGCGATGCGATGATGCTGGTCGCGACGCTGGCCTATGCGGTTTACAGCACGCTGCTGAAAAAGTGGCAACTGCGCCTGCCGCCATTGGTGCTGCTGTACTTGCAGGTGCTGGTGGCGATTGTGGTGTTGTTTCCGCTGTTCGCGATGTCGCCGAAGACCGGGCTGAACCTGCAGAACGTACCGCTGGTGCTGTATGCATGCCTGCTGGCCTCGATGGTCGCGCCGCTGGCGTGGATGCAGGCAGTGCAGCGGCTGGGACCGAGCCGGACGACGCTGTTTTTCAATCTGCTGCCATTGATTACCGCGCTGATTGCAGCAGTGGTGTTGAAGGAACAGTTGGCGATGTATCACCTGGTGGGCGGATTGCTGACCTTGGGTGGGGTGGTTTTGTCGGAGCGCTGGACCACGGTGCTGGGCCGGCGGATCGGCGTTGCCTGATTGAAAAGATCGCAGCCTTCGGCAGCTCCTACAGGACACCGCATTTCAAGGGTAGGAGCTGCCGAAGGCTGCGATCTTTTG
>NZ_WBRZ01000447.1:0-2440 GCF_008923895.1 Pseudomonas sp. GXM4 | reverse complement strand
AATACATCGGATCCGACGGCCCCTTCGGAGCAGTTAACAGCGAATAACTCAGTCTTCCTGCATCACTTTGGCATATTTCGATTATTCACCGCCCGATTCACCGATTCAGATAATAAATTCGTTCCCTTTGTGCGTCCCCTTTGTGCCGGAAACGACCGCAGATACCAAAGCGCAAACCTGCGGCCAACGCCTGCGAATCCTTTGCCCTAACGCACGCATAGCGTGCGGTTCGGGAAGGGACCCAGAGCGTCTTGGTGACGTTGTGCGCTGCAAACGCTAGCGATCAAACCAGATCGATCAGCCAAACCGCGTTGTTATCGAACTTGCAAACATAAGCCTGCGTACCATTCTTACTGAGGGCCATATCGGCAGGCAAGTGGCCTACATCGATGCTCCTGCGGACTTGATGCGTTGCCGTATCAATTACCGCGATCACGTCAACACTGCAGGGGACATACAGAAGGCTGCCGTCGTGATTGAAAACGAGGTTTTGTGGATTGCGTGGGACTTCGATTTTCGCCAACACTTGTTTTAAATCCTGGTCAAACACCCACACCTTAGTGCTTTGATCCTGGCTGACATAAACGCGGGTACCGTCCGGGCTAACAGCGACGTAAAACCCTCTATAATCAAACACGACTCCAATCGAGACTTGATTTGTTTCAGTGTCAATCAACCGAACCGCCAGCCTGTCGGGACAAGTGAAATACGCGCGGGTACCGTCCGGACTGAAAGCAATATGATACGGTTGGCCTTCGACCGAGAAGGTGGTCAGGACTTCATTCGTCGACGTATCAATGACAGAGATGCTTTTACCACTGGCATTACAAACATATGCACGGCTACCATCCGGACTGACAGCGATCCCTGTCGGGACAAGTCCGACTTGAACACTCTTCAGAACGTTATTGCTCGCCGTATCAATCACCAAGACCGTGTCTCCAGCACTGCCCATGTAAGCGCGCTTACCATCCGGCCTGAACGCGATATGCCTGGCTATGAACGGGATTTTGGCTTCGACGTTATTAGTTGCGGTATCAATCACCCATACTGATTCGTATTGAAAATGGGCGACATAAGCCCGGGTACCGTCCGGACTGATGGTTATGTACCTCGGTTCGTGACCGACCTCAATTTCGGCGATTGGCGTGGGTCCAGTGGAAGTCGTTACAGTAAAGGTCTTCGCCGCAGAGGTTTGTCCCGAACCGTACAGCGCTTTTGCAGTGAAACTGTGCGCGGCAACTGTCAGTACGGCAACAAGCAATGTCCAGATGCCTGTTACCGGGTCGGCGGTCGGCTGACCTTTTGAGGTAGTGCCGTCCAGCACATCGACTTTGTGTCCTTTGGCTGCTACACCGCTCAGCGTCACAGCGGTTTCGACCGTAGTGCCGCCGTTTGGAATATCCGCACCACTTGGTGAGCCTTTTACCGAGTCCAGGGTCGGCACTATGTCTTCAAAGGCCTTGACCTTGTAAGTACGTAAAGCAAACGTCACGGCCTCGCTCTCGACTTGACTGCCGCCAAAGCCTGCCTTGAACTCCACTTCCAGGTCACTGCCATCTTCCAGGCTTTGCAAGTCCGCTAGCGGAAAGATGTGAACGGCAAAACCCTGGTTGATCCACTTCGTATTGGTTTGCGAAGTCGGTGGTTGCCAGAAGATTTTCGAGTAATGACCTCCGCCTTTTATAGTCCCTTTCGCTTTGAGCCAGACATATTGTTTCAGCGCAATAAGGGGATAGCTGTCCACGTAAAGGTAGACCTGCGTGGTCAATTGACTGACGTCCAGTTCGGGCCCTTCGCCTCCTTCGGATGCCTGCATGATCAGCGGCTTGGGCAAATCGCTTTGCGCGATGGGCGACACCGCCAGCGCACGAATCCGCGACTCTTTCGGATCCTGGGTGCCGCGCGTTACCGTGTAATCCAGCGTGATGGACTTGGCGAGGTTGAAGGCGAGCACCGAGACGGCCAGCGGTATTTCCTGCGCACCGACGGTGGTGACTGGCCATGGCTCGGTGGTGTGTGAACCGGCAGCCGGCGTTCCGGGGGCGCCGGTCCAGCGGACGATGATCTTGTCGCCGACCAGCATGCCGTCATAGTCGATTACCGCCGTCAGTGCATTCTGGGCATCCAGTGGATCGAGGCTGGTGTCGTTCGGCGCTTCCTTGATTTTTGGTTCCTTCAGACCCAGCGCCACCCCGACACTGAACTCCAGCGGCTCGGCGTAACTGGTCCCGCCGGCCGCGCGTTTGATTTGGTATTTGGCGATCACCGTCCCGCCTTCGTTGCCCTTGATCCACTTGGCGTCGATAGGGAACGGCACTTCCTTGCCAGCGGTGAGTTCGTTCAGCTTGATCGAGTCGCGGTATTCGCCCGTGATTGAACCGATCCAGAACATGAAGACTTCGTCGCCGGTCACTGTTTCCGTGTAGATCACCGTCAG
>NZ_WBRZ01000446.1:0-2442 GCF_008923895.1 Pseudomonas sp. GXM4 | reverse complement strand
TCAAAAAAACAAGATCAAAAGATCGCAGCCTCCGGCAGCTCCTACAGGAGGATCGGCGTTTCTTGCTCTGAAAACAGTCTTGTCCTACAGCCTTCGCACCACCACGGCGCACGCGTTTACCCTCGTCAATGCGTGCGCCGATGTTCTGTAAGTAATTGTCGCTTAAAAACAATTGCCTCCGTGCGCGCCGCCATAGACTGCCGGCCACGTCGGTTTTTGCCGTTAGAACGCCATGACCGAACGCTGACTCGAAAGCTGCCAATAAAAGCCTCCGCACGGGAGTAATAAATGAAAAAGCTAGTGATGTTCGGTGCCCTGGCACTGTCGATGTTGTCCCTGACCGCCGTGGCCGAAGACGCCAAGCCGATCCGCATCGGTATCGAAGCCGGGTACCCGCCATTCTCGATGAAAACCCCTGACGGCAAACTCACTGGTTTTGACGTGGACATCGGTGACGCACTGTGCGCGCAGATGAAGGTTAAATGCACATGGGTCGAGCAAGAATTCGATGGTCTGATCCCGGCGCTGAAAGTGAAGAAGATCGACGCGATCCTGTCGTCGATGACCATCACTGACGATCGCAAGAAAAACGTCGATTTCACTATCAAGTACTACCACACCCCGGCACGTTTCGTGATGAAGGAAGGCTCGGGCGTGAAAGACCCGCTGACCGAACTCAAAGGCAAGAAAGTCGGCGTGCTGCGCGCCAGTACTCACGACCGTTACGCGACCGAAGTGCTGGTTCCGGCCGGGATCGAACTGACGCGCTACGGCTCGCAGCAGGAAGCCAACCTCGACATGGTGTCCGGGCGTATCGACGCGATGCTCGCTGACTCGGTCAACCTCAGCGACGGTTTCCTGAAAACCGACGCCGGCAAAGGCTTCGAATTCGTCGGCCCGACCTACGAAGATGCCAAGTACTTCGGCGGCGGCGCTGGCATCGCGGTGCGCAAGGGCGATACCGCACTGGCCGAGCAGTTCAACAAAGCCATCACCGAAATCCGCGCCAATGGCGAGTACAAGAAAGTCCAGGACAAGTACTTCGACTTTGACGTGTACGGCCATTAATACGCCGTGAAAAAAAGTGGCCCCGTTTGCGCGGTGGTCACTTTTTTTATGTTCTTTTATTGATGGAAATTATCTGTGGGAGCGAGCCTGCTCGCGAAAGCGGTCTGACATTCGACATCGTCATCGTCTGACCTGACGCATTCGCGAGCAGGCTCGCTCCCACAAGGATTTGCGTAATCCAGCTAATCAGGAGTTTTTCATGCAACGCATCGACCACGTTCTGCCCTGGAGCCATTTGGGCAGCGAGCGCTCCCTCAGCGTGTTCCGCTACGGCGCCGGCAGCCGCAAGGTGTACATTCAGGCCAGCCTGCACGCCGATGAACTGCCGGGCATGCGTACCGCGTGGGAACTCAAGCTGCGCTTGAACGAACTGGAACGGCAGGGCCGTTTGCAGGGCGTTATCGAACTGGTGCCGGTGGCCAATCCGATCGGCCTGGATCAGCATCTGCAAGGCAATCACATGGGCCGCTTCGAACTGGGCAGCGGCAAGAATTTCAACCGCGCATTCGTCGAACTCAGCGCCCCGGTCGCAGCGCTGGTTGGCGAGCGTCTGGGCGCGGGTGCCGAGGCCAACGTCGCCCTGATCCGCCAAGCCATGGCTCAGGTCTTCGAAGAATTGCCAGCGCCGGCATCGCAACTGGAAGCCTTGCACCGCTTGTTGCTGCGCCACGCCTGCGACGCCGACATCACCCTCGATCTGCATTGCGACTTCGACGCTGCGATTCACCTCTACGCGCTGCCGCAACACTGGCCGCAATGGCAATCGCTGGCGGCGCGGTTGCAGGCCGGCGTCGCGTTGCTCTGCGAGGATTCCGGCGGCAGCTCATTCGATGAGTCGTGCTCGACGCCGTGGCTGCGTCTGGCCAAAGCATTCCCGGACGCGGCGATTCCGGCGGCGAATCTGGCGACGACGCTTGAGCTGGGCAGCATGGGCGACACCCGCGTCGATCAGGCTCAGGCCAATTGCGAAGCGATTCTGGGCTTTCTCGCCGAGCAGGGTTTCATCAGCGGCGACTGGCCGGCGGCGCCGAGCGAATGTTGTGAAGGTCTGCCGTTCGAAGGCACCGAATATCTGTTCGCCCCGCACCATGGCGTGGTCAGTTTCTTGCGCAATGCCGGCGAGTGGGTAGAGCAGGGCGATGCGCTGTTCGAAGTGGTTGACCCGTTGCAGGATCGCGTGACCACCGTGCGCGCCGGCACCAGCGGGGTGCTGTTCGCGATTGATCGCGGGCGTTATACCGAGCCGGGGGTCTGGCAGGCGAAAGTGGCGGGGCTGGTGCCGTTTCGTACCGGCAAGCTGACCAACGACTGATGGCTCTTCGCTGAATTTGCTGACCCCATCGCTGGCAAGCCAGCTCCCACAGGGTTGCGGTT
>NZ_WBRZ01000445.1:0-2483 GCF_008923895.1 Pseudomonas sp. GXM4 | reverse complement strand
TCTCAGACAATAAGGCTCTGACAAAATCAGCGTCAAATTCCATTATCCAACCAATGGCATCCTTGATTTTCCACTGGTGAAGTTCCGGATGTTCAACCATTGCGATCAAATGCTGCTTCAGCAGCGGTAGGTACTCTGAATACTTTTCACGATGCACGAAAGAATATATTTCCGATATTTCAAAAGGCCTCTCGTTGGCCAGAGCGATTATTTTTGAAAGCACATCATATACCTGACGCCTCGCTAATTCCTTTCCACTGACCTCAGCGGCATTTGCGAAATACATCGTCACTGCCATCAATATATGCCGATATGTATCATCGTACCCATGGAGTCTATGGGTATAAATACCCTCAATAATCTCTGGGCGACGCATATATTCTTCCAGCACTATCAAGCCGTTATGGACGCCCCAGCTGGTGAGAAGTTTAGAAGCCTGAAAACGCTCCATTTCATTCCCACTGTTGAGCAGTTGCCTCACTGCGGCCATTCTTTCTTCTGAAATGTCTTCTCGGTCAAGGTCACCCGCCTCCACAGCGTAATCGGCGTGTTCCGGAATACCATTGAGCAGTTCGTATGTTTTGGGATCCATCGCCTTCACCTATTTTTTCACCGGTTTAATGTAGTCAGCCGGAACACAACCTTTGATCAAACATTCCCCATCCCTCGCAGCGTTTGCCAAATCTGTCTCTGCTCTGTCTAATGAGGTTTGATTTTTTGGCGTGGGATTGTTCGTAAATTTATCACGCGCCGCATCGACTTTCGTCTGCAACTCCGTTGTCACTTCCTGATTTGTCAAAAATTTAGTGTTTGGCAATACACCGGAATCAATGTCCTGTTGCAATCTTTTTACGTCAATCTCAATTTTGTTCGTACCGTAATCTTTTGGGTTTGACGTTGTGCTCGGGTCGGTAACAGAAATATACGGCGAGTTTTCAGCGTTACCACCGCGTACATGTGATTGAACGCTACCGGTCCCGTCTATATTTGGCGGAACTAAATCGCCATTTTCGTTAAGATGCGCTTTCGGTTTTCCGTTTCCATTCACGGTGGCACTGAAATCGTCATCGCTGCGCACAACAATATCACCCGCGCCCTTTACGCCTCCAGACCCACCAAGATTACCGTCGACATCTGGTGAATGAGAAGCGCTGTTTTTGGTCGTTCCTTTGCTACCGCCCGGTTTACCACCGCCCGCGACATCTGCGGCTACGCCTGCGGCATCTGCCCAAAACGCGGCGCTTTCACCATCACGCTGAACTACAATCTCTCTGATGATCGTGTTTTGCGCAGTTTGGTTATTCTCCGTAATGATCCAGCCTACGTTTGCAGCTGCACCTATATCCCCACTGAGCCTCAGCTGCTCTGCCAGTTCGCGAATTTTTGGCTGATCGGCTAGGAGCTGATCCGAAAGCTGCTTGCAGGCACTCAAGTTTTTCTGACAGAGGCTACCCAACTCCGCATTTCGCTGCTCATCCAGATTGGCATAACGCTCTCGCACTTCTGCTTTGCACGTCTCGGATGCGCATTTTGCTTGCTCATCCAGCATTTCCACGATTTCGTGGTGCATAAGGTAGTTGTAGTTAGTAGCGTCCTTCGCAATAGTCGCTCCCTCTTGAAGGTTACCGTCGCTTACGGCTGCCGCAGCGATACCCACTAGTTGGGAGGACATCGACAACAGGTTGCTGTCGTTCTTGACCAGCGTCGCCAACTGTGTAACCAGAGCCTCATTTGCACCCGCCGCCAATGCACCCGTTTTGAAATCGCCACCCGCAGCTTCAGTCAGCAACCCTCCAACAACCGCGTGCAATGCGATTTTTTCGAGACTGCCGTCTTTCCAGCCCTGTTTAGCAGCAAAATCGCCTACAGCATTGAATGCCGCCGCGTTCAGAGTACTCAACAGAGCGCCCGTCAACGCATTACCGAAATCCGCGTGCTGACCGAAAGTCGCGCCCAAAACAGTGGAAGTCATGTTCTGCAGCAGCTGGTTACCGGCGAAACGGCCAATGCCTTCCAGACTGCTCAAGTCAGTCATGACTTGGCCGGTTATCGGATTTGTTGTGGTCTTGAGAATGCTGTCGAAGTAGCCCGCCGTCAGGCCAGCAGTTACTCCTGAAATAACATAGCCAGCCAGCGCATCAGAAGACGTTACATCTTTGAATACAGCGCCAAGGTTGCCACCGTTATTGATAAAACTGGTGGCGGCATTTGTCGCTGCTCCGGTAGCTACAGCAGCATAAGATGCCGCCCAGAACGTGCCCATCCCACTCATCGCCGTCAAAGCTGCCGGTCCAACAACCGCAGCCATCACGATCGCAATGATCATTTGGGACGCCGGGCCAAGCCCCGAGTTGCTGTATTTAAACGACTCGTGAATCTCCTTCACGCGCCGCCAATCAACATCTCCCCGAGCCTCCGCATCCTTCAACCACGCCAGTTGCGGATCAGCCTTGACCATCGCATCAATGGTCTGGCTGACGGAC
>NZ_WBRZ01000444.1:0-2498 GCF_008923895.1 Pseudomonas sp. GXM4 | reverse complement strand
AAGCGGGGTGTTTTTTTGGTTTAACCTGCGAAACCTTTAGCGAAACGCCGGCCCCACATGCTTGATAAAAAACTCCAGCGACTTCTTCTTCTCTTCATGCGGCAAGCTGTTGTCACACCAGAAACTGAACTCATCCACGCCCAGTTCATGGTAGTACTTGATCCGCGGAATGATCTCTTCCGGGGTGCCGATCATCGCGGTCTCGTGCAGGCTCTCCAGTTCAAACTCCGGACGTCCGGCAAACTTCTCTTCAGGACTTAGCGCAAGAAAGCCGTTGACTGGCAGATAATCAGGGAAAGACCACGTTTAGAAGGCACTCCAGAACGTGTTCTGTTCCCGTTTCCCCCAGTCGGCGCAACATATTGAAGATGCCATCGGGGCAGGAAAGCCTGACACGTTGACCATTGATCGAGATAATGCGGCAGCGCGCAGGCTTGATTCTTTGCGCGGAATTGAAACAAAACCGGGCCTCGACCGTGATGAATATCCGCCCGCCATGTTCCAGGAAGGGGGGCGGGAAGCCTCAGTAAGGCATATCACCGCTGGTGATAACCGTGGAGCAGGCGCTTGTATTGGCGCTCAATGCAGAGAGTTGCCTAACGGGACGAAGGTTAGAATAGAGGTGATAGGTTAGATTATGAATAATCTGGATAAATTGTTATCGATTGCAAGTTCGTCCTTGAGTGAGCGTGAACCACAACTGTCTGGGCCAATACGCAACATGGCAGGGGCTTCGGCGGAACAACTTCTTAATGTGCTGCGTCAGCGCAATGGCTTCTATGCTTTTGAAGGCGCGCTGCATGTTTTTCCAAGCGACTCCAGCCAAAGTGAAATAGGCATATCTGATTGGAATCACGCTGACCTGTGGCGCACTAGCTACAAAGGCCTAGCCGATAACGGTGTCTTTTTTGCTGAAGATATCTTTGGTGGAGAGTTCTGTATCAAGGATGGGAGTATCTACATTTTTGATCCGGAAACTGGCTCGTTAGAGTACTTGGCTGCGGATGTTGAAAGCTGGGCTGAAGTAGTTCTGCACGACTATGAAGTATTGACAGGCTATCCGTTGGCTCATCAGTGGCAAAAGCGCAATGGTCCAGTTCGTACTGGGATGCGTTTGCTGCCCAAAGTGCCTTTTGTAATGGGCGGTGATTTTTCCTTGGATAATTTATATGTTGCCGATGCTGTAGAAGGCATGCGGCTCAGAGCCGATATAGCCGATAAGATTAAAAATTTACCAGACGGTACTCAGGTTAAATTCAGTCTGGACTGACAGGAGAAAATAAATGGGGACGGACCACGTTTAGAAAACATTACGGGGGTAAATGGGGACAGACCACGTTTCCTTCCAATATATCGTGTCGAATCGCGGGCCATGGTCGGCTCCGGAACTGGTTGGAACAATTAGAAATTGAGGTTGGATATGGACCAGATGATGTTGAGGGAAAGTGCGGAGTATCTGGAGGAAATTATCTCTAAACATGCATCTGATGCGAAGGTTAGTTTTTTTGCATAAAGCATTGTCGACTTTGATAGCAGATGCTCGTGCGGGAGCAATTGTAATGCCCGTTCAATGGAACGAAATTCCAGGCATCTACGCCTTTATTGAAGGAGGGCTACAACAATACCGCGACCTTGAAACAGCGTACGCCAAGTTTAAAATCGAGATTACTGGCGGCGAGAGTCCTCTTATGAAAAGCCTACGTTTGAATCAGCGGATGAAAGGTGAGGAGTGAGAGGTAATTGCAAATTGATCCTCTTGCAATTAATGCTGGTTCTCCCACTGCTGGGCTGCCATCCAAACGTCAGAGACTCTTCCCCCAGTCTTTTAAAGGATGGTGTCCAACTTCAGCAAAGAACGGCAACGCCAGATGCACAACACGCCAAAGTCATCATGAAATCGACAGGCTACACATACCCTGTCGAGTTCTCGGTTCGCCGTGCTACAGATCCTGATCGGCGAATGGAAGTGCTGGGTACTGTGGTGGATTCTGGACGGGGCAAGATATTCGGCTGGATCGCCAAACTCAGCGAAGCGGCCAATAGCGCCACGTTCAAGCACTTCCCTCAGCTGGAAGCGCAAGCCAATGCCGACGAACCCTTCGAAGTGTCGGGGCGTTCCAACGGCATGGGCACCGGCAACACTTATAGCTGCGGGCCGCTGAGCAGTACCTTTACGCCGGAGCGAAGCAAGGTCTACCTGGTGGAGTTTCAGTTCGTTGGGCGGGGTTGCGAGCAGCGTGTTTACGATGTCACCCAGCCGGGCCAGCGCATTCCCGTGATCTCTAAAAACTAAAGCCCCGGACAAGTCCGGGGCCTTTTAGTGGGTCAGAGACCGTCCGCCGAGTAATCAGCGAAACGCCGGCACCACATGCTTGATAAACAGCTCCAACGACTTCTTCTTCTCCTCATGCGGCAAGCTGTTATCACACCAGAAACTGAACTCATCCACCCCCAGTTCCTGGTAGTACTTGATCCGCGGAATGATCTCTTCCGGCGTG
>NZ_WBRZ01000443.1:0-2513 GCF_008923895.1 Pseudomonas sp. GXM4 | reverse complement strand
GATTCTGGTTAATCGTCAGCGTTGGGATCAAGGTCCGGGAACAGCACTTCGGTAAAGCCGAACTTGCTGAAATCGGTAATCCGCGACGGATACAGCCGACCGATCAGGTGATCGCATTCATGCTGCACCACCCGTGCATGAAACCCCGAGGCCACGCGCACGATCGGCTCGCCCTTGGGATCAAAGCCTTCGTAGCGGATCTGCTGATAGCGATCCACCGCACCGCGCAGGCCCGGCACCGAAAGACAGCCTTCGAAGCCCTCTTCCATCAGCGGATTCAACGGCGTGATCAGCGGATTGATCAGGATCGTCTGCGGCACTGCTTCAGCGTCCGGGTAACGCTCGCTGTGTTCGAAGCCGAAGATCACCAGTTGCAGGTCGACGCCGATCTGCGGCGCCGCGAGGCCAACGCCGCCGACGCTTTCCATGGTCTGGAACATGTCATCGATCAATTGCCAGAGCTCGGCGCTGTTGAACATTTCCGGTGGTACCGGCGCGGCGATGCGCAGCAGGCGTTCGTCGCCCATTTTCAGAATTTCACGAATCATGGTCGCGCTTCGTCAGTGTCCGGCTTGAGCGAATGATCGCGGCCCAGGCCCGAGACGTGTTGTTTGGGGGATTCGTCAGGCTCGCTAGGGGCTTTTTCGCCCTTTTCCTTGCCTTCGGCGGACATATGCTCGATCACCGCATTCATCTCCGCGCCAAGCAACAGGACTGCGGATGAAATGTAGAAATACAGCAAGAGCACGATGATCGCCCCGATGCTGCCATACATCGCGTTGTAGTTCGCAAAGGTCTTCACGTAGAAGGCAAACCCCAACGAGGCCAGGATCCACACCACCACGGCCAGCACCGAGCCTGGGGTGATGAAACGGAATTCCTGTTTGACGTCGGGCATCACGTAATAGATCAGCGCCACCGCGACCATCATCAGAATCACGATCACCGGCCAGCGGGCGATCGTCCACACTGTAACGATGAAGTATTCCAGGCCCACTTGTGCGGCAATCCAGCCCATCACCTGCGGCCCGAGCACCATCAGCGCAGCGGCGATCAGCAGCATCCCGGCGATGCCGACGGTGTAGACGATCGACAGGGGAAAACGCTTCCAGATCGGCCGGCCTTCGACCACGTCGTAAGCGGCGTTCATTGCGCTCATCATCAGGCGCACGCCGGCGGACGCGGTGTACAGGGCGATGACGATACCGATGGACAGCAGGCCACCCTTGGATTGCTGCAACTGGTCGATCACCGGGTTGACCTGCTCCAGCGCCTGCGGCGGCAGCACCAGTTCGGATTGCAGACGCAGCCAGGAGAAGAAATCCGGCAGGTGCAGGAAACCGATCAGGGCGATCAGGAAAAGAATGAACGGGAAGAGCGAGAACAGCATCTGGTAGGCCAGTGCCGAGGCGTAGGTCGACATTTCGTCATCGACGAACTCAGTGACCGTGCGCACCATCACCCGGTGCAGGGGCAGACCTTTCATGTCCGGAAATATCATTCGCGTCTCCTTGCGCCGCAAAAGGTTGAAGTCGTGGCGACTCAGGGGCCGTTTTTTACCTCAAGGTAGCCTAGTTGACGAGCCTTTGGCGGATGACCGCAGGGTTCTGATACAAAAACGGCCATCCTTGGATGGCCGCTCGTGTGATTCGTTCTAGGCTCGCTTACGCCTTGTCGACGCCCTTTTTCACCGCGTCCTTGGCGTTGCCGACCGCTTGCTGGGCTTCGCCCTTTTTCTCTTGAACCTTGCCTTCGGCGCGCATCTTGTCGTTGTCAGTAGCTTTGCCGACGCCTTGCTTGATATTGCCGACGGCTTCGTTGGCCATGCCTTTTACTTTATCGCCTGTGCTACTCATGGTGTTTCTCCGTGAAGCATAAAGGGAAGAAAAGTCATTACGTAACGATTGACCGGTGCGCTTTGCGCCGAGTTTCATTTATTTTGCCGGCATTTCGTCTTGGCATGCAGGTTGCGCTTTATGTTTGCCGGCGTTGCCCCGAGAATGCTCAGCCTACGGGCGCTGAGCCCGGCACACCGATTCGCAGGAATGTCATGAAGCTCAATAAAACCCAGGCCATCGCCCGTCGCAACCAGGAACTGGGCGGCGCCGTGCTCGGCACCAACAACTGCCACTTCGCCGAACTGAACCGTAACCGCAATATCTGGTGGTTCGACCTGCCGGTGTCGCGTCTGGCCATCGGTCAGTACGAGTGGATTCACTTGCTGCTGCACACCCCGGCCACCGATGAGTTGCTGCACCTGAAAGTGCCCACGGTGTTCCTGCGCGAAAAGCTCGAAGGCCTGGTGATTCGCAACGAAGGCAAACGCAAGGCGGCGCTGAGCCTGGAATTGAGTGCGGACAAGGATTCGTATCTGCAGGACATGCGACCGGCGGGGACCAACGTCAACTTTGCACCGTTTCGTCAGTAGGATTTGCACTTGATCGTTCCCACGCTCTGCGTGGGAATGCATCTCGGGACGCTCTGCGTCCCTGCAGTGCTGGACGCGGAACGTC
>NZ_WBRZ01000442.1:0-2531 GCF_008923895.1 Pseudomonas sp. GXM4 | reverse complement strand
CGAAGACGCGATCGGCGACCTCACACCTTTGATGAAATCCATCGCCGCCGAACTCGCCGGCCAAACCGAAGAAAACTTCGAACACGAAGGCCGCCCCGAGTGGCCTGAACTCTCCGATGTCACCAAAGAGAAACGTGCAAAGCACGGCCACTGGCCGGGGCAGATGCTGCAGGTCAGTGCTGCAGGTTTGGCGGCATCTATAACTACGCACGCAACCGACAGTTCGGCCATGGTTGGCAGCAACAAGCCGTATGCGGCGATGATGCAATTCGGCGGGGAACGGGCGGAATTTCCACAGTTGTGGGGGGACGTACCAGCTCGGCCTTATCTGCCTATGGATGCAGCGGGCAAATTGGGGCCTGAGAGTGAAGACGCAATCATGGATTTAGCCTTGGCTCACCTGAAAGCAGCGGTATTCCTGAACTCAAAAATATTGGCGGACCGTGCCTAGGCGGGGGATCGCTTGAGACCACCCACATGAAAACGTACCTTAACCCAAAGGTTTTGGATTTTTTTTACGAAAAAAGGTACCTTTTAGAGTGTAATGAAGGTACCTTTTGATCGTGTAAAAAAAATCAAGCCTGATGTTTAGGTACCTAAAGGGGATGGTTATGTTGATAAAATTTAATTCTGATAATGAAGAGTTTCATGAGCGCCTTCTAGCAGCAACGGGCCTTCGAACCGTAACCGGGGCGTATCGGTCAGCCGCCGTTCAATACCCAGGAATGAAGTATCGAATCCGTCATTTGCAGAGGCAGCTTGATGAGCTAAAACAAGAAAACATGGCTTTAAGGCAGACCTTGATAGATGCGCGTGAAGCCGCAATTCTGCTCGCGCAGAAGGCGTCTATCTCAGACGCTGAAAGGGTGCCGTCTGAGCCTTATCTTGAGTCTGAGTACGTGTTCAAGAGCTGGAGCACGCATATGTCTCCGCATTTTTTGCTCGGAGAGCTGAGCAATCCGGTCCTTGAGGATGACCGCGCTGTTCAGACACTCGAATTTTCAAATGGAGGTTTACTCAAAGCATCCTGGAATCCAGACGGCACTGATATGAAAGTTATCGAGCTCACAAAGCTCTCCCTTTCCTTCATCCCGGGAGATGAGGACTTCACTTTTCACGTTGAGATTTTCCCAGAATGACGGAGAGATCACATTAAGCTTTGCTGATCAATTGAGTCTGCAAGAAAGATCAAAAAAATGATCGTTCACGGCTATAGCGTCACACCTAAATCACGCAATACGCCAGCGAGTGCTGAAAAGGTTTTGTAGGTGTCATCAGCGAAAGCCAAGTACACAGAACCGACTATCGTGAGGATTGCACCAAGGATGACGGTGCCTGAGCCTTGGCCCAGTATTTTTGGAAGCGTTGCCTCTTCGTGATATCTGATTTGTGCTAGACAAATATCTATGCGGCGTTCAGTTATTTGTAAACGTTGAACAAAATTTTTCTCATCCTGAATTGCGACCCTCTGAATTTCATCAATTTGCCGCTGCAGGTGCTGAATTGGAGAATGGTTGTCCACACCCATTATGGCTGCTGTGTATTTGAAGGAGTACGATTTGCTTCCATCGATTTCCGGCAGGAAAGCCTCAAAGGCTAGCTTTCTTGCTTGGGCAGCACTTTTCGCATTTTTGAGTGATATGGCAATTGAGGTAAAAGAGGAAATGACCACAATTGCTAAACCAAGGACTGTGAACCAATTTTCGTTAGCAAACCCTAGTCCGATAGACAGAACCAGTACTGCGAGAGTAACAAGACCGATAAAACATGCCAAATATTCTACTCCTCAATAGCATCTAATTACTGCATATATTGCTCTCGATCCACGCAACTAAGAACTAGGGGGTAGCTACGACCATTTGTAGTTCGACGCATTTTAGAATGAGGATGCACTCGTTACTAAAGTTCTAAGGGCTTATCGCAAAAATTGACAATAAAAATGCAAGGGCAACAACTGTCACCCTTTCATGTTCTACGCTTTGTGCACTTAGAACTCTTGCGCACCCCATTTTCGGACCAAGTCAGTTAAACCGGAGAAGTTTTTCACCTGATGTACACGAGAGGTCGTTAGGTGGAAATGCTTCCAGCATTGGGCCAAGCAATCGCCCCAAGTCATTTTAGAGTCAGTCAAATAGGCGTCAAAACCTTCCGAGGGCTTACAAGCAGTCGTATTGATGACGAGAGAGTTCAAAAGTGGCAATTTATTGTCGTGGCAGAAATTGCCAACAATTCCGGCGTAGAATCCAGCCATGTTATGGCTTAGGCCGAAAGCATTCTCTAACTCGTTATACGGTACTACCCGTTTTTCTTGAGCCGCAAGAATCAGATAGCGCAGGATGCTGGAAAATGTATCGAGGTTAAAATAAGCGGGCATAATCAGTCTCCAGAGAGAGTGTATACACGAGTCAAGAAGGCACTTTGTGCAACTTCTATAAGACTCTATTAATATTGAACAGCTATGTCAGCTAACTGATGAAATCAGAAAGGACCCCTAAACCGTAGTTTTTTAAAGCGCTGACGTCAAGGGCTTT
>NZ_WBRZ01000441.1:0-2537 GCF_008923895.1 Pseudomonas sp. GXM4 | reverse complement strand
TCCCACAGGGATTAATGCTCGGATCAGGTCCCGGCGATCAGCTGCCGAGCCGCCTGGCTGTGATCGGCGATCAGACCTTTCAGGTCCAGCCCTTCAACCTGACCATCAACCACACGCCACTTGCCGCCAATCATCACCCGATCCGCCCGATCGGCGCCGCACAGCAGCAACGCCGAAATCGGATCATGGCTACCGGAGAAGCGCAGTTCATCGAGCTTGAACAACGCCAGATCCGCCTGTTTGCCCACGGCGATTTCGCCGATGTCGCTGCGACCGAGCAGGCTCGCCGAACCCTTGGTCGCCCAGCCCAGCACGCGCTCCGGGGTGATCTTTTCGGCGCCGTAACGCAGGCGCTGGATGTACAGCGCCTGACGCGCTTCGAGGATCATGTTCGAGGCATCGTTGGACGCCGAACCGTCAACGCCAAGACCGAACAGCGCGCCGGCGTCGGTCAGCTCGATGCTCGGGCAGATGCCGGACGCCAGGCGCATGTTCGAGCTTGGGCAGTGGCAGATGCCGGTGCCGGCCTGGCCGAGGCGGGCGATTTCGTCGGGGTTGAAATGGATGCCGTGGGCCAGCCAGGTACGCGGGCCGAGCCAGCCGACGCTGTCCAGATAATCGACGGTGCGCAGACCGAAACGTTGCAGGCAGAAGTCTTCTTCATCGAGGGTTTCAGCGAGGTGGGTGTGCAGACGCACATCGAGTTTGTTCGCCAGATCAGCGCTGGCCGACATGATTTCCGGGGTCACCGAAAATGGCGAACATGGCGCCAGAGCGATCTGGATCTGCGCGCCGTCGCCACGCTCGTGATACTCGTGAATCAGCCGCTGACTGTCGTCGAGAATCACCTGACCTTCCTGCACCGTTTGTTGCGGAGGCAGACCGCCGTCCTTCTCGCCAAGGCTCATCGAGCCGCGCGTGAGCATGGCGCGCATGCCCAGTTCGCGCACCGTTTCGACCTGCACGTCGATGGCGTTTTCCAGACCGTCCGGGAACAGATAGTGATGGTCGGCAGCGGTGGTGCAACCCGAGAGCAGCAATTCGGCCAGCGCCACTTTGGTGGCGAGGGCGAGTTTTTCCGGGGTCAGCCGCGCCCATACCGGGTACAGGGTTTTCAGCCACGGAAACAGCGGCTGATTGACCACCGGCGCCCAGGCGCGGGTCAGGGTTTGATAGAAGTGATGGTGAGTGTTGATCAGGCCCGGCAGGATCACATGCTCGCGGGCATCGAACACTTCATTGCACGGCGCCGACGGCTGCTGACCGGCAGCGAGGACTTCGACGATCACACCGTCTTGGACGACAAGACCGCCACGGGCATCAAGCTCGTTGGAGGTGAAAATGGCGAGGGGATTTTTTAACCAGGTACGGGTCGCAGGCATTGTGGCCGGCTCCTCTGAAAGTTGGGTTCAGGGTTGCCAGCTCAGTGTTGCCCTGTCTGCTGATCCAGGGTCGCCGCGAAGGACGAGGCGCGCAGTTTCAAACAAATCGCCGCGCCGGGCAAGCGCCACCCGACCATTCACCATCATCCCCCTGTGGGAGCGAGCCTGCTCGCGAAGGCGTCATGCCAGTCGATACAGATTTACCTGACAGCTCGTATTCGCGAGCAGGCTCGCTCCCACATCGGGATTTTCAGTGCTTACCAGGCAATCGTCTCACCCTTGTAATTGACGAAGTGATGCCCGCCCTTGCCGGTGAACGCATTGACCTGATCAATCAGCCCGCGAGTGCTGGTCTCTACATCCAGGTCAGCACCTTCGCCGCCCATGTCGGTCTTCACCCAGCCCGGGTGCAACGACAGTACGGTGAGTTTCTGTTCACCCAGTTGCGTGACAAAACTGTTGGTCATCGAATTCAGCGCCGCCTTGCTCGCCTTGTACAGCGCCAGTTCCGGCGCGTCGGGCATGGTCACGCTGCCGAGTACCGAACTCATGAACGCCAGCACGCCGCTGCCGTCGCGGATCTGCCCGACGAAACGCTGGGCCAGATTGATCGGCGCCACCGCGTTGGTGAAAAACAGCTGCCCGACCTCGGCCAGGGTCGCGCCGCCCGGCGTCTGCACGTCCGGGCCTTTTACCCCGGCGTTGACGAACAACAGATCGAAGGTTTCGCCCTTGAGCTTCTGGCTCAGAGCGATCACTGCTTGCTGATCGTCCATGTCGAGCTTCTCGATGCGCACGTCACCCAGCGCTTGCAGCGCCTCGGCCTTCTGCGGATTGCGCACCGTCGCGGTGACCTGCCAGCCATCGCCCAGCAGGGTCTTCACCAGACCGAGGCCCAAGCCGCGGGAGGCGCCGATGATCAGTGCGTTTTTTGCCTGAGACATGATGGGTTTCCTTGAAAGTCAGCATTCAGGATTCAATGGACACGCCTGACCAAGGCGCAGTTGCAGCGCTTGGCGAAAAACAGGCTTTGATCCCGGAGCATACTCCAGGCCTCTTGAGTTTCTCGAGGGTGTTTGATCAGAAACAATCATGAGGCGTGGTTCAAGTGTTGCCTGTGCGGACGCTTTCGCGAGCATGCCCGCTCCCACATTC
>NZ_WBRZ01000440.1:0-2600 GCF_008923895.1 Pseudomonas sp. GXM4 | reverse complement strand
GGCCCCAAAATCTCTGGGTCTGCTGCGCAGCCCAGCGGGGATGAATCCCCTCGCCACAGGGCTCGCTTCTACAGGTTGAGTTTACAGATTGACGACATTGACGAAACGCGAAGCCGCGGTCTCGTCGATCTTCAGGCTGGTGAAGTCGAACAGGTTGCGGTCGGCCAGTTGCGACGGCACCACGTTCTGCAGGCTGCGGAAAATCGATTCGGTGCGGCCCGGGGTCTTGCGGTCCCAGTCCTGGAGCATTTCCTTGACCACCTGGCGCTGCAGGTTTTCCTGCGAGCCGCAGAGGTTGCACGGGATGATCGGGAATTGCTTGAGGTCCGAGTAGGCCTGAATGTCCTTCTCGTTGCAGTACGCCAGCGGGCGGATCACCACGTTGCGGCCATCGTCGGCGCGCAGCTTCGGCGGCATCGCTTTCAGGGTGCCGTTGAAGAACATGTTGAGGAAGAACGTTTCGACGATGTCGTCGCGGTGATGACCGAGGGCCATTTTCGTCGCGCCGATTTCGTCAGCGAAGGTGTACAGCGTGCCGCGACGCAGGCGCGAGCACAGCGAACAGGTGGTCTTGCCTTCCGGCACCAGTTCCTTGACCACCGAGTAAGTGTCCTTCTCGACGATGTGATACTCGATGCCCAGTTCTTTCAGGTAGGCCGGCAGGACGTGCTCGGGAAAGCCCGGCTGTTTCTGGTCCATGTTCACCGCGACGATGTCGAACTTGATCGGTGCAACCTTCTGCAGGTGCATCAGCACGTCAAGCATGGTGTAGCTGTCCTTGCCCCCGGACAGGCAGACCATGACCTTGTCGCCGTCTTCGATCATGTTGAAATCGGCGATCGCTTCGCCGGCCAGGCGGCGCAGGCGCTTTTGCAGTTTGTTCTGGTTGACCGTAAGAGTGCCCATGACGCGAAATCCGTGAGGTGTGACGAAAGGCCGGCATTTTACGCAAAAACCCCGGTAGCGCGAAGCATCTGTGGCGAGGGGAGTTATCCACGCTGGGTTGCGAAGCAGCCCCAAAACCTGAGAACTCGTAATGCCTGACACTGCGCGGTGAATGGCCTGGCGACTGCCGTGCAGCCGAACGGGGATGAATCCCCTCGCCACAAAAGAGTTTCGACCTCAACAATGCCTTCCCCGCAAGACCCCGAGGCGATTATCCATCCCGTTTACAGCGCGATTTGCTCTAAGCCCGGCATACCGGTGCGCTGGAGTCCTTTCTATACTGCGACATAAGGTCGCACACATCTGAAGACCTGTATTTGCTCGGCCATCTTGGCCCGTAGGCGCTCCGTTGGGGGGCGATGGCAATGACAAGAGGAGTGAATGGCATGATCCATCACGTAGTGGGACTGTTTACCCACCCCGATCAGGAATGGAAGGAGATCCGTGGCGACCAAGAGGAAAGCATCAGCCACATGTACCTGACGCACACGCTGATCCTGGCGGCGATCCCTGCGGTCTCGGCGTTCATCGGCACGACCCAGGTCGGTTGGGTGATCGGCAATCGCGCGCCGGTGATGCTCACGTTCGAAAGCGCCTTGTGGATGACCATCATGTCGTACCTGGCGATGCTCGGCGGGGTCGCGGTGATGGGCGCTTTCGTACACTGGATGGCGCGCACCTATGACGCCAATCCAAGCCTGGCCCGTTGCGTAGCCTTTGCCACATACACCGCGACACCGTTGTTTGTCGGCGGTCTGGCGGCGCTGTATCCGCACATGTGGCTGGGGATGATCGTCGGCACCGCGGCCATCTGCTATACGGTGTATCTGTTGTATGTCGGCCTGCCGACCTTCATGAACATCCCTTCGGATGAAGGTTTCCTGTTTTCCAGCTCGGTGCTCGCCGTCGGCCTGGTGGTGCTGGTGGCGATCATGGCGTTCACCGTGATTGTCTGGGGCCTGGGTGTCGGCCCGGTCTATACCAACTGACCTGTTTCCTCCCTGAGAAAAACAACATCTGCCAATACAGGCCGCCGCAAGGCGGCCTTCTCGTTGAGGCGACGACCATTCGGCAGGTCGGCGATTCGCAAGTCACCGGGGTTGCGGCATACTCGGCGTCTCTGGAGATCCATCAAGCATGCCCGAGCAACTCAATACCCGCGTCGAAGACTGTTACCAACTCGCTGAATCCTTTTTCAAACGTTCCTTCAAACGCCCCGTCGTCAGTCTCAAGCTGCGTGGGCAGAAAGCCGGTGTCGCGCATCTGCACGAGAACCTGCTGCGCTTCAACCCGCAGCTGTACCGGGAAAACACCGAACACTTCCTCAAGCAGACCGTGGCCCACGAAGTCGCCCACCTGATCGCTCATCAACTGTTCGGCGACCGCATCCAGCCCCATGGCGAGGAGTGGCAACTGATCATGCGCGGCGTCTACGAACTGCCGCCGGATCGCTGCCACACCTATGAAATCAAGCGGCGCAGCGTGACCCGCTATATCTACAAATGCCCGTGCCCCGACAGTGATTTCCCGTTTACCGCCCAGCGCCATGGCCTGGTGCGGCAAGGGCGGCGGTATCTGTGCCGGCGCTGCCGCAGTACGCTGGTGTTCAGTGGTGAGATGCGGGTGGAATAGTTGGTTCCTGCGGTGCCCTGACT
>NZ_WBRZ01000044.1:0-26933 GCF_008923895.1 Pseudomonas sp. GXM4 | reverse complement strand
CGGAAACTTGGGAACGCTGAAACCAGCACCACCGCCCCCGCCGCAATCGCCAGCCAGAAGCCGCTACGCGCGCCAAACGCATCCACCAGCGCGCCGGAACCGGCGGCGCCGATCGCCACGCCGATGCTCAGCCCGGTCACCAGCCAGGTCAGGCCTTCGGTGAGTTTTGCAGGTGGCACGATGCGTTCGATCAACGCCATCGCGACAATCAGCGTCGGTGAAAAGAACAGCCCGGCGATAAATACCGCGATCGACAAGCCAAGGATGTTGCTCGCCAAAAGCAGCGGCAGCGTGGTCACCGCCGTCGCCACGCCGCCGTAGAGAAACAGGCGCGGCAACGGCAGTTTCGAACGCATCGCACCGAAGGCGATGCCGGCCAGGCATGAGCCGATCGCGTACACCGACAAGACAATACTCGCCGCTGCCGGCTGGCCCTGATGTTGAGCGAAAGCGACGCTGACCACATCGATGACTCCGACGATCACGCCCATCGCCAGCATCAACGCCAGCAGCCATTGCACGTCGGTCGAGCGAATGATCGAGCCCTGATGCTGCGACTCCTGCGCGTGCACCGGTGGTTCGGTGCTGCGCTGGGCGACAAACGCCGTCACGCCGATGGCCAGGGCCAGCAGCGCCGCCAGCGGCCCGGCCTCGGGAAACACCGCGACCGACAAGCCCACCGACAGCGGCGGCCCGACGATAAAACACACTTCGTCGAGCACCGACTCCAGGGCATACGCCGTCTGCAATTGTGGCTGGCCACGGTAGATCTCGGTCCAGCGCGCCCGCACCATCGCCGACATGCTCGGCATGCACCCGGCCAGCGCGGCGAACACGAACAACGTCCAGACCGGCGCCTGCAAACGCGTGCACAGCAGCAACATCAATAACCCGCCGCCACCGGTCAGCGCTGCGACTGGCAGCACCCGCCCCTGCCCAAAACGGTCCACCAACCGCGATACCTGCGGCGCGCAAAACGCCGTGGCCAAGGCAAACGTCGCCGCCACCGCACCCGCCAGCGCATAACCGCCGTTCAACTGCGCAAGCATGGTGATGAGGCCGATGCCGGTCATGGAAATCGGCATGCGCGCCAGCATCCCGGCCAGCACAAATGCACGGGCACCGGGGGCGGTGAACAATTCGCGGTAGGGATTTGCCATCGATTGCAGCCTCATCAGGGGCGGCCAAGTTGCCATAGCCTTGAATGCCGTGGAAGCGCGCAATTGTTAGCGGACTGTGAAGGCCCCTTCGCTCGCACATTCGAAATGCCGTCCCCTGTGGGAGCGAGCCTGCTCGCGAAGGGGCCAGCGCAATCACCGCTTCCAGCAAATGAACTCTCAGCGTCTGCCATCAGTCAGCTACTTAAGTCTCTTGAACCAAGGCGTGAATCAGCATGCAGATTTCCCTCGCTCATCAGGTGGCGCTGGTCACGGGTGCCAGCTCCGGCATCGGCCATGCCGCCGCCAAAGCACTGGCCGCCGCCGGCGCTGCGGTCGTGATCAACTACAACAGCAGCGCCAAACCCGCCGAAGAACTGGCTGCACAGATCAACGCCGAAGGCGGCAAGGCCCTCGCCATCGGCGCCGATGTCTCGAAGGAAGAAGAGGTCGAAAGGCTGTTCGCCAAGACCGTCGAAGCCTTCGGCTCGCTGGACATTCTCGTCGCCAATTCCGGCCTGCAAAAAGACGCCGCTGCCGTGGACATGACGCTCGACGACTGGAACACGGTGATCGGCGTCAACCTCACCGGGCAGTTCCTCTGCGCGCGGGAGGCGTTGCGGATTTTTCAGCGTCAGGGCGTACGCGAAGGCGTGTCGCGCGCGGCGGGCAAGATCATTCACATGAGTTCGGTGCACCAGCGCATTCCATGGGCCGGGCATGTCAATTACGCGGCGTCCAAGGGCGGCGTCGATCAGTTGATGCAGAGCCTCGCCCAGGAAGTCAGCCACCAGCGCATCCGTATCAATAGCATTGCGCCCGGTGCGATCAGCACGGCCATCAACACAGAAGCCACTGAAGGCGCGGCCGGCGAAAAACTTCTTGAGCTGATTCCCTACGGGCGCATTGGCGATGTCGAGGACGTTGCCAACGCAGTGGTTTTCCTCGCTTCCGACCTGTCCGATTACATCGTCGGCACCACCCTGTTCATCGATGGCGGGATGAGCCTCTATCCGGAGTTTCGCGGCAATGGCTGAGCCTGAAATGGAACAACAAAGTCCCATCGGTGCCCACGGCATCATCGGCGACATGCGCAGCGCCGCACTGGTCAACGACAAGGGCAGCGTGGATTTTTTCTGCTGGCCCGAGTTCGACAGCCCGACGATCTTCTGCTCGCTGCTCGATACCCCTGAAGCAGGGATTTTCCAGCTCGCGCCGGACTTGCCGGATGCGCGCCGGGAACAGATTTATCTGCCTGACACCAACGTCTTGCAGACCCGTTGGCTGAGCGAACACGCGGTGGTGGAAATCACCGATCTGCTGCCCATCGGTGACGATGTCGACGCCCTGCCCCTGCTGATGCGCCGGGTGCGCGTGGTCAGCGGCTCGGCGACGTTCAATCTGCGTTGCGCGGTGCGCCACGACTATGGTCGCGCCGACACCCGGGCCGAGATGGACGCAAAGGACGTGACATTCCACGCCGCTGGCCAGCCGTCGATACGCCTGGCTTCAGATCAGGCACTGCAAATCGATGCGCAAGCGGCCGTCGCGCAGTTCACCCTCAAGCACAATGAAACCGCCGCGTTCATGCTCGGCGGCAGCGACGATCCGCGTTTTGCCGAAGGCGCCGGCGAGTTGTGCATGGAGCGCACCCTCAAATACTGGCGGGGCTGGATCGGCCAATCCAACTATCGCGGGCGCTGGCGGGAAATCGTCAATCGCTCCGCCCTCGCCCTGAAACTGCTGACCTCACGCCGCCACGGTGCGATCCTCGCCGCCGCCACCTTCGGCCTGCCGGAAACACCCGGCGGCGAACGCAACTGGGATTACCGCTACACGTGGATCCGCGACGCTTCGTTCACGGTTTACGCGTTCATGCGCCTGGGCTTCGTCGATGAGGCCAACCACTACATGCAGTGGCTGCGCGGGCGAGTCAGCGATTGCTGCGGCAAACCGATGAAACTCAACATCCTCTATGCCATCGACGGTCAGCAGGAATTGCCAGAAACCGAACTCACGCACCTGTCCGGTCACGGCGGCGCGCAACCGGTGCGCATCGGCAACGGCGCTTATGATCAGATCCAGCTGGATATCTTCGGCGAGCTGATGGATGCGGTGTATCTGGTCAACAAATACGGTGACGCCATTTCCCACGAAGGCTGGCGGCACGTCGGCGAAGTGGTTGATCAGGTCTGCGAAAACTGGCAGAGCGAAGATGTCGGCATCTGGGAAATGCGCGGCGAGACTCATCATTTCCTGCACTCGCGGCTGATGTGCTGGGTGGCGCTGGACCGGGCGATCAGGCTGGCTTCCAAACGTTCGCTGCCGGCACCATTCGCCCGTTGGGATGACACCCGGCAAGCGATCTACACCGACATCTGGGACAACTTCTGGAACGAAGAACGCGGGCATTTCGTCCAGTACAAGGGCGGCACCGCGCTGGACGGCTCGATGCTGCTGATGCCGCTGGTACGCTTCGTCAGCGCCAAGGATCCGCGCTGGCTGTCGACTCTCGAAGCAATCGAAAAAACCCTGGTGCGTGACGGCATGGTCTATCGCTATCGCAACGAGGACGCCAACATCGATGGCCTCAGCGGCACCGAAGGCGCGTTCGCCGCGTGTTCGTTCTGGTACGTCGAATGCCTGGCCCGCGCCGGCCAGGTGGAAAAAGCCCATCTGGAGTTCGAGCAATTGCTGCGATATGCCAACCCGCTTGGGCTGTACGCCGAAGAGTTCGACAGCCATGGCCGGCACCTGGGCAACACGCCGCAAGCGCTGACGCATCTGGCGTTGATCAGTGCGGCGAGTTTTCTCGATCGAAAATTGAGTGGCGAAAAGAGCTCCTGGCAGCCATAGCGGTGAGTGTTTTCGCCAGCGCTTGCCAGACCGATCTCTGATCGACAGGTATGTTTCCACAACGGGCCTGCATGCCAGACAACTGGCTCAGGCCCATATTCATGGTGAAACCTGCGCAGCGGTGACCCGCAGTCCGTTCGCAGGTCCAGAGTGTCTGAATACGATTCAAACGGAGTGGTTCGTCATGATCGAGAGCGTTCTTACCCCAACCCTGACCATTGCCTACGAACAGCACGGTCCGAACAACGGCGCCCCGGTGATTCTGCTCCACGGCTTCCCCTATTCCCCGCGCGCCTTCGACGAAGTCGCCCCGGCGCTGGCCGCGCGAGGCTACCGCGTCATCGTGCCGTACTTGCGCGGTTACGGGGCGACCCGGTTCAACAGTGCGCAAACCCCGCGCTCCGGCCAGCAAGCTGCGATGGCGCAGGACTTGCTCGATCTGATGGATGCGCTGGGTATCGAACAGGCCATGCTTTGCGGGTATGACTGGGGCGGTCGGGCGGCGTGTATTGTCGCGGCGTTGTTTCCGGCGCGAGTGCGCGGGCTGGTCAGCGGCGACGGCTACCTCGTACAGGACATCGCCCATGCGAAACAGCCGTCGGACCCCGAAGACGAGCATCGGCTCTGGTATCAGTACTACTTCCACACGCCGCGTGGCGTCGAGGGCCTTAAGCAGAATCGCCGGGAGTTGTGTCAGTTGCTCTGGCGGCTGTGGTCGCCGACATGGGCGCAAAAGGACGAACGCTACCCGCTGACCGCTGGCGCTTTTGATAATCCTGATTTTCTCGACGTGGTGATTCATTCCTATCGGCATCGCTTCGGATACGCCCCGGGCGATCCAGCCTTGGAGTGGATGGAAGAAGCGCTGGCCACACAGCCGGTGATCAGCGTGCCGAGCATTTCG
The DNA here is from genome assembly GCF_008923895.1 of Pseudomonas sp. GXM4. Lineage (NCBI taxonomy): Bacteria > Pseudomonadati > Pseudomonadota > Gammaproteobacteria > Pseudomonadales > Pseudomonadaceae > Pseudomonas > Pseudomonas sp. GXM4. The sequence goes on along the minus strand of NZ_WBRZ01000044.1, from coordinate 22,016 downwards.
CTGTGCGGCGCCGATGATGGCGTCGGCCCGCCTTCGCTGATCGATGAAGATGCCGAGCATTTCAGCGGCTTCTATGAGCGGCGAGTGCTGGCGGGTGTCGGCCACAACATTCCCGAAGAAGCGCCGCAGGAAACCCTCAAGGCAATACTGGATCTGTTGCAACACTGACCGAAAACCGCTCCCGATAAGCCTGCGGCGTCACGCCAATCGCTCGCAGAAAACTGCGCCGCAGCGTCTCTTCACTGCCAAAGCCGCAATTGGCCGCGATGCGTTTCACCGGCAGGCCGGTATCGCTGAGCAGTCTGCGGGCGGTTTCCACGCGGATCAATTCGATCGCCCGCGCCGGGGTCTGGCCGGTGTCGGCGCGGTAGTGACGGATGAAGCTGCGTTCGCTCATGCCGGCCTGTTCGGCGAGGGTCGGGACGCCGAGGTCGCAGGTCAGGTTCTCGGCGATCCAGGCGTGCAGTTCATCGAAGCGATTCCCCTGTTGTTGCAGCGCCAGCGTCACGCTGAATTGCGACTGCCCGCCCGGGCGTTTCAGGAAGACGACCAAGTGCCGGGCGACGTCGAGGGCGATGTCGCGGCCGAGGTCTTCTTCGACCATGGCCAACGCCAGATCGATGCCTGCCGTGACCCCGGCGGAAGTCCACACCGGGCCGTCGTTGATGAAAATCGGATTGGCTTCCACGTGCAGATTCGGATGCTGCGCGGCCAGTTGCTCGCAGCGCGTCCAGTGGGTGACCACGCGGCGACCATCGAGCCAGCCGCTGGCCGCGAGTAGAAAGGCCCCGGTGCATACCGAAGCCACGCGCCGGCAATGAGTGCCGTGCTCGCGCACCCAGGCGACCAGTTGCGAGTCTTCGGCGGCGGGATAAATGCCCCAACCACCGGCGATGATCAGGGTGTCGCTGGGCGTTTGTGGCAACGGCTCGGCGAGCACCGCCAACCCCGCCGATGACATCACCGCCCCGCCACCGCTGGCAATCACGCTCGGCGCATAGGGCGTCGGCATGCCGCGCTGGCGAGCCAGATCGTTGGCCGAGGCGAACACCTGCAACGGCCCGGTGACATCGAGAATCTGCATGTTGGCAAACGCGAGGACGTGAATGGCTTTGGGCATTTGGCGTAATTCGTGGGGTGATTGGCGTATGCGCCAGAACCTACGCGCCTACAGTGCAGTCGTCCACTTCTTTCAACGGAGCAAGAACGATGACGCTGCAGATCGGTTTTCTGTTATTCCCGCAGGTCCAGCAACTCGACCTCACCGGCCCTTATGACGTACTCGCCTCGTTGCCCGGCGTGCAGGTGCACCTGATCTGGAAGGACCTGATGCCGGTGACGGCCAGCACCGGCCTGCTGCTGAAACCGACTACGACCTTTGAGGATTGCCCGGATCTGGACGTAATCTGCGTGCCCGGCGGCAGTGGTGTCGGACCGTTGATGGAAGACCAGCAGACCCTGGACTTCATCAAGCGCCAGGCCGCCCAGGCACGTTACGTAACCTCGGTGTGCACCGGCTCGCTGGTGCTCGGCGCTGCTGGTCTACTGAAGGGCAAGCGCGCGACTACGCACTGGGCCTATCACGAGTTGCTGCCGACGCTGGGCGCGGTTGCGGTGAAGGATCGGGTGGTACGCGACGGCAATCTGTTTACCGGTGGCGGAATTACCGCTGGCATCGATTTCGCCTTGGTGCTGGCGGCGGAACTGGTCGATGCCGACACGGCGCAACTGGTGCAGTTGCAACTGGAATATGCCCCGGCACCGCCGTTCAACGCTGGGAGCCCGGACGTGGCGCCGAGCGCGGTGGTCGATGAGGCGCGGTTGCGCGCGGCGCCTTCGTTGAAGTTGCGTACCGAGATTACCGAGCGCGCGGCGGCCAAACTGGGCCTGCGCTGATATCCCAGCCAATCACAACCCTTGTATGAGCTGCCGCAGGCTGCGATCTTTTGACCTGATCGTTCCCACGCTCTGCGTGGGAATGCAGCCGGGGACGCTCCGCGTCCCACAGGCTCAAGATCGCAGCCTTCGGCAGCTCCTACACGTCGATCCCAAGTTATTCGCCGCGCTTCTCACTCTCCTTCACTTGTCCCACTTCCCTCGCCCGTGTAGAAAGCCCCTTCCAGAAATCTCGCACAAGGACTTTCGATGAAGGCGCTGCCCTGGCTCTATCTCGCGCTGCTCGGCCTCGGTTACGGATTGGCCCTGAGCTACGGCCAGCTCGGTTGGCTGGCATTGATCTCCGTGGGGCTTTTGCTGTTCGCCGCATTCGCCGTGCGTCAGCAAGAGGTGCCGGTCGCGCGTTGGCTCGGCCATGGCCTGTTCATCGTTTTGGCGGTGGCACTGGCGCTGCACTGGCTGCCGGGCTTCGCCAATGGCCGGGTGATCAATCCGCAACGTTTCACTGACAACGCGGTGCCGTTCGCGATGTACCTCAATCTCGACAAACCGCTGGTGGGCTTCTGGTTGCTGCTGGTCTGTCCATGGATCGTCGCGCGGCGTTCGTTGCGCCTGACGGTCTATGCCACCGCCCTCGCCCTGACGCTGTGCGCGATTCTCGCCCTCGGCGGCGCGCTTTTACTCGGCGTGATCGCCTGGGCACCGAAATGGCCGGATCAGGCCTGGCTGTGGGTGCTGAACAATCTGCTGCTGGTGACGCTGGTCGAGGAAGCGCTGTTTCGCGGCTATATACAGGGCGGACTCAGCCGTCGCCTCAAGCACCTGCCCTACGGCGACAACCTCGCGCTGCTGTTGGCCTCGCTGCTGTTTGGTCTGGTGCATGCCGGCGCTGGCTGGACCTGGGTGTTGCTGGCGGGACTGGCCGGGGTCGGCTATGGTCTGGCCTACCGTTTTGGCGGACTGGGCGCGGCGATCGCCACCCATTTCGGCCTGAACCTGTTGCACTTCGGCCTGTTCACCTATCCGATGCTGGCCAGTTGACGCAAGCACGGTTTTGCGACGGCGTACTTGAATCTGAAAAAAAACTTCAATAAAAACCTGTCGGCGCCGACAACCATTCAAAGCCTTGCGGATTGAAAAACCATGCGTAACAACCAGCCCATTACACAACGCGAGCGGACCTTTCCAGCTCAGCAACGGTTGATTTCCACCACCGATGCCAAGGGCGTGATCACCTACTGCAACGACGACTTTGTCGAGATCAGCGGGTTTTCGCGGGAGGAACTGATCCGGGCGCCGCACAATCTGGTCCGCCACCCTGACGTGCCATCGGCGGTGTTCTCGCACATGTGGGGCACACTGAAACAAGGCTTGCCATGGATGGGCATCGTCAAGAATCGCTGCAAGTCCGGTGACCACTATTGGGTTAACGCCTATGTGACACCGGTGTTCGACGGCAATCAGGTGATCGGTTACGAGTCGGTGCGCGTCAAGCCCACCGCCGAACAGATCCGCCGCGCCGAAGCGCTCTATCAACGCATCAACCAGGGCAAGTCGGCGATTCCTTCGACGGACAAATGGCTGCCGCTCCTGCAGGACTGGCTGCCGTTCATTCTGGTCAGCCAGCTGAGCTTCATGATCGGCGCGACGCTGAACTCGCAGTGGGGCTTTGCCCTCGCCGCAGCGCTGTCGGTGCCGCTGGGCCTGATGGGCCTGCAATGGCAGCAACGCGGGCTCAAGCGCCTGCTGCGCCTGGCCGAACAGACCACCTCCGACCCGCTGATCGCGCAGATGTACACCGACAGCCGTGGCGCCCAGGCGCGTCTGGAAATGTCGATTCTCAGCCAGGAAGCACGCCTGAAAACCTGCCTGACCCGCCTGCAGGACACCGCCGAGCACTTGACCGAACAGGCCAAGCAGTCCGACGCCCTGGCGCACAACAGCTCGACCGGCCTGGAACGCCAGCGCGTGGAAACCGAACAGGTCGCCACCGCCGTCAACCAGATGGCCGCCACCACCCAGGAAGTCGCCAGCCACGTACAGCGCACCGCTGACGCCACCCAGGAAGCCAACCGCCTGACCGGCCGCGGCCGCGACATCGCCGGCGAAACCCGCGAAGCGATCCAGCGTCTGTCGGTGGTCGTCGGCGAAACCGGCCTGACCGTGACGCAACTGGCCAAGGACAGCGACGAAATCGGCGGCGTGGTCGACGTGATCAAAGGCATCGCCGACCAGACCAACCTCCTCGCCCTCAACGCCGCCATCGAGGCTGCGCGTGCCGGCGAAATGGGCCGAGGTTTTGCGGTCGTGGCTGACGAAGTCCGTCAACTGGCGCAACGCACCAGCGAATCCACCGGGCAGATTCACGCCCTGATCGCCAAGTTGCAACAGACTGCCTCCAGCGCCGTGCAAACCATGGAAGCCGGCCATCGCCAGGCTGAAGAAGGCGTGGCGCGGGTCCTGGAAGCGGATCAGGCACTGGTCGGCATCAGCGAAGCGGTGGCCAACATCACCGACATGACAACGCAGATCGCCGCCGCGACCGAGGAGCAAAGTGCGGTGGCTGAAGAGATCAGCCGTAACATCAGCAATATCTCGGAACTGGCGGATCAGACCTCGGAACAGGCGCATAACTCGGCGTTGCTGAGTGAAGAGCTGACGAAGACGGCAAACACCCAGTATTCGTTGGTGGCGCGGTTTAACCGCTGATTGGATGGCTGGAATGAAAAAACCCGGATGGCGTGAGCTTTCCGGTTTTTTTGTTGCTTGCTGAAAATGACGGTGTCCGGTAGAGCGCTTTCGCGAGCGGGCTCGCTCCCACATTGGATGAGGTACAGCCGTGAGGAATTGGTCGGCTCGAAGACCGCCATCGCGAACAGGCTCACTCCTAAATTGGATCTGCGGTGATCACAGATTACGTGCCCGACACCAATCCCCTGTGGGAGCGAGCCTGCTCGCGAAGAGGCCATAAAAGCCAGCGAAATTACTGAGGCAACTTCAGCTTATCCAGCAGTCGATTGACCAACAGTTCGTTGAGCATGATCACCTGTTGCAGCGCCAGCAGTGGTTTGCGTTCCGGTCCGCCGATTGAGTTGGCGATGTTACCGGCCATGGCATGCGCGTATGAAAGCGACTCGCAGGCCTCGACCAACAGGGTTTCGTCATCCAGCGTGGGGTCGACAACGTAGATCGGGCGATATTTCGGTGAACTTGGCGGGGCTGCCAGGTCTTCGGGTTTGAGGTAGTAATCGAGGGCGCGGTCGGTGGCTTCCTGGATTTTTTGCGGGTCGAGGGCGCGGTCGTGGGAGGGTGGCGGGTTGGGGGTTACTTTGAACATGGGCGTACTCCGGTTTCGAATATTGGGAGCCAACACCCTCGCTACCAAACGAAGGGTGGTGGCCATACGCAGGTTGGTAGACCGGTCGAAACAGGAAACCCGGCGCTCACAAAGGAGCCCCACGCATGCCCACCATAAAAGTCGAGCCCCGCAACGGGACTGCATACGGTGACGCTATACAACGGTTTCGACGCGGGCTACCAAACCCCATCACTGTTTTTCAGTGACAAACAAACGATATAGCCCGGCGCCTAGCCGCGTAAGCCGGCGGATTCTGGCGTAGGCGTAGGCAATGGCGCAAGGAGTTGTAGCCGGGATGGCGTAACGGGTCGTGTAGTTTAAACGTGGCTATTTGATGATGTTTAAGTGCAGGGATTGCCTCTGACAGGCAGGTGGTTTGAGGTCGTCTGGAAGGGAGCTTTCGCGAGCAGGCTCGCTCCCACATTTGGATCGGGTACATCAGTGGGGGATTGGTCGACTTGGAGGCTGCCATCGCTGGCAAGCCAGCTCCCACAGGGATTGAGTCCGGCCGGTAGATAGTGGTCGGCTGTCAGGCCGCCTTCGCGAGCAAGCTCGCTCCCACAGAAAAGCAAAACAGCGCAGCTGCCCGCGGCAAAGCCGCACCACTCAACAATGAGCGTTAGCTCGAGTGCTCTCCCACAGGGATTGAGTCCGGCCGGTGGATAATGGTCGGCTGTCATGCCGCCTTCGCGAGCAAGCTCGCTCCCACAGAAAAGCAAAGCAGCGCAGCTGCCCGCGGCGAAGCCGCCCCACTCAACAATGAGCGCAAGCTCGAGTACCGCTTTTGATCTTGATCCACCGGCGACGTCGGAAGGCTGAGTGGAGGGATTGATCCGGGCGTGGGAGCGCAGCGACCGTCTGGCGCAGCCAGACACAGCGGAAGGAGATGCAGCGGAGCAAACCGGAGCCGCTGCGCCCGGATCAGTCCCGGAGCGAAGGAACCCGAGCCTGCGAGGGCCGAACGTAGGAGCAAGCCTTTTGGGTTACCTTTTTGCTGGGCCGGCACTCCGGCGTTTGAAAAAGGTGACCCGCCGTAAGGGCGGAACCCTAAGCAGCCGTTACCGCAGCAACGGATATGCCCCCAAGAGCAAGATCAAAAGCTAACCCCCTCACCCCAACCCTCTCCCCCAAGGGGGCGAGGGGGAAAGGGAGCCGATCTTCATGCAACGCAAAATCCGGCCCGACTCAAAATCAGTCACGGAGAAATTCAGCCACCTTCTGCGCAGCACCCGCCAAATGATCGGAGTGCGTAAACCCAGAAGCCTTGAGCGGCTTCAAATCATGATCCCCTGCCGCCAGCCAAGTCACCTCAATACTCGGTGACAAGCTGTAAGCCGCAACCGCCTCGCGATTCCCCAGAGCATCCCGCTCCCCCTGCACAACCAACGCCCGCGTGCGCAACGAAGCCAAATGCTCAACCCGAGGCTTCTCCGGCTTCCCCACCGCATAAAACGGATACCCCAGACACACTAACGCATCCACCCCCAACTCATCCGCCACCAGACTCGCCATCCGCCCGCCCATCGACTTGCCGCCAACAGCCAAAACCCCAGCGACATGACGCCGCACAACTGCAAACACCTCCCGCCAGCAATCCAACAGTTTCGGCGCAGGATTCGGCGGCCGCTTCACCCCATCCACCCGCCGCTGCGCCATATACGGAAACTCAAACCGCAACACGTTGACCCCAAGCCCGGCAAGGCGCCCAGCCATGTCGTTCATCCACTCGCTATCCATCGGCGCCCCCGCCCCGTGGGCCAGAATCAGCGTTGCTGAAGCCTCACCAACAGCGGCATCCCACAACCATCCATGATCGAGCACACACTGCGCCCATTGATCCCCGTCAATACTGGCCTTGTGCTGTTTGTCCATGCTTGCCTCGCTTTTAGTCTGCCTATAACTCCAGGCGAAGGATTCGCGCCGTTTGCGCGCTCACTTCGGCTGAACCGTGGATGGGGAACCATGAACACTTCTATCAGTACCGCCTACAACTACAAGGTGGTCCGCCAATTCGCCATTATGACGGTGGTGTGGGGCATCGTCGGCATGGGCCTCGGGGTTTTTCTCGCGGCGCAATTGGTCTGGCCGGAACTCAACTTCAATTTGCCCTGGACCAGTTTCGGCCGTCTGCGCCCGCTGCACACCAACGCGGTGATCTTCGCCTTCGGTGGCTGCGCGCTGTTCGCCAGCTCTTTTTATTCGGTGCAACGCACCTGCCAGACGCAATTGTTCGCGCCGCAAATCGCCGCGTTCTGCTTCTGGGGCTGGCAACTGGTGATCTTGCTGGCGGCGATCAGCCTGCCGCTGGGTTACACCAGCTCCAAGGAATACGCCGAACTGGAATGGCCGATCGACATCCTGATCACCATCGTCTGGGTCGCCTACGCGATCGTGTTCTTCGGCACGATCATGCAGCGCAAAACCAAACACATTTATGTGGGCAACTGGTTCTTCGGCGCGTTCATCATCACCGTGGCGATTCTGCACATCGTCAACAACCTCGAGTTGCCGGTTAGTTTCACCAAGTCCTACTCGGTGTACGCCGGTGCAACCGACGCGATGGTGCAATGGTGGTATGGCCACAACGCCGTAGGCTTTTTCCTCACCGCCGGCTTCCTCGGCATGATGTATTACTTCGTGCCGAAACAGGCCGAGCGTCCGGTGTATTCGTATCGCCTGTCGATCGTGCACTTCTGGGCCTTGATCACCCTGTACATCTGGGCCGGCCCGCACCACCTGCACTACACCGCGCTGCCGGACTGGGCGCAATCGCTGGGCATGGTGATGTCGCTGATCCTGCTGGCACCGAGCTGGGGCGGCATGATCAACGGCATGATGACCCTCTCGGGCGCCTGGCATAAGTTGCGCAGCGACCCGATCCTGCGCTTCCTCGTGGTGTCGCTGGCGTTCTACGGCATGTCGACCTTCGAAGGGCCGATGATGGCCATCAAGACGGTAAACGCCCTCTCCCACTACACGGACTGGACCATCGGCCACGTTCACGCTGGCGCGCTCGGCTGGGTGGCGATGATTTCGATCGGCGCGCTGTACCACATGATCCCGAAAATCTTCGGCAAGGCGCAGATGCACAGCGTCGGCCTGATCAACGCGCATTTCTGGCTCGCGACCATCGGCACCGTGCTCTACATCGCCTCGATGTGGGTCAACGGCATCGCCCAGGGCCTGATGTGGCGCGCAGTGAACGAGGACGGCACGCTGACCTACTCCTTCGTCGAAACCCTGGTGGCCAGCCATCCGGGCTTTGTCGTGCGGCTGATCGGCGGGGCGATTTTCTTAAGCGGCATGTTGCTGATGGCTTACAACACCTGGCGCACCGTGCGGGCCTCGCAGCCTGCTGATGTCGTCGCTGCCGCGCAGATGGCCTGAGGAGTCCGCCATGAAACACGAAACGATTGAAAAGAACGTCGGCCTGCTGATGCTGCTGATGGTGTTCGCCGTGAGCATCGGCGGCCTGACCCAGATCGTCCCGCTGTTCTTCCAGGACGTCACCAACAAACCGGTGGAAGGCATGAAGCCCTACACCGCGCTGCAACTGGAAGGTCGCGACATCTATATCCGCGAAGGCTGCGTCGGCTGCCACTCGCAGATGATCCGTCCGTTCCGCGCCGAAACCGAACGCTACGGGCACTACTCGGTTGCCGGCGAAAGCGTCTGGGATCACCCGTTCCTGTGGGGTTCGAAACGTACCGGTCCGGACCTCGCCCGGGTTGGTGCGCGCTACTCGGATGACTGGCACCGCGCGCACTTGTACAACCCGCGCAACGTTGTGCCGGAATCAAAGATGCCGGCCTATCCGTGGCTGGTCACCCAAGCGGTCGACAGCAGCCACACCGAAACCAAGCTGAAAACCATGCGCACCCTCGGCGTGCCGTACACCGACGACGACATCAGCGGCGCGGTCGCCAGCCTCAAGGGCAAGACCGAAATGGACGCCCTCGTTTCCTATCTGCAAGTGCTCGGCACTGCGATCAAGAGCAAGAGGTGAGCCATGGTCATTGAAATGAGTGCAGGCCTGATCCGCGGCCTCGGCACGGTCGTGGTGTTCGTCGCCTTCATCGGTTTGACCTTGTGGGTGTTCAACCGCAAGCGCACCCCGGAATTCGCCGAAGCACGCCTGCTGCCGTTCGCCGACGAGCCACTATCCGAAACAATTTCAGCCCCTAAAACAAGGAGTACCCGGCCATGACCACCTTCTGGAGTATGTGGATCTGCGTACTGACCATTGGCAGCCTGATCGGCCTGACCTGGCTGCTGATCGGCACCCGTCGGGGCGAGACCAAGGGCAGCGTCGACCAGACCATGGGCCACAGCTTCGACGGCATCGAGGAATACGACAATCCGCTGCCGCAGTGGTGGTTCATGCTGTTCGCCGGCACGCTGGTGTTCTCGGTGGGCTATCTGATTCTGTATCCGGGCCTGGGCAACTGGAAAGGTATCCTGCCCGGTTACGAGGATGGCTGGACCGGCGTGCATGAGTGGGAAAAGGAAATGAACAAGGCGGACGCCCGGTTCGGGCCGATCTTCGCCAAATTCGCCGCCATGCCCCTGGAAGAAGTGGCCAAGGATCCGCAGGCGCTGAAAATGGGCGGTCGTCTGTTCGCCTCCAATTGCTCGGTGTGCCACGGCTCGGATGCCAAGGGCGCGTTCGGCTTCCCTAACCTTGCTGACAGCGACTGGCGCTGGGGCGGCGATGCCGAGACGATCAAGACCACCATCATGGGTGGGCGGATGGCGGCAATGCCGGCCTGGGGCGAAGTGCTCGGTGAGGCCGGGGTGAAAAACGTTGCCGCTTATGTGCGCCACGAACTGGCCGGCCTGCCGCTACCTGCCGACAGCAAGGCGGATCTGCAAGCCGGGCAGCAAGCCTTCAGCACCACTTGCGTGGCTTGCCACGGCGCAACTGGCCAAGGCACCCCTGCCATGGGCGCACCGAATCTTACTCACCCGGCCGGCTTCATTTATGGCACCAGCCTGACCCAACTGGAACAGACCATTCGCCATGGTCGTCAGGGGCATATGCCAGCGCAGAACGAATTGCTGGGCAACGATAAAGTGCAATTGCTTGCCGCTTATGTGTACAGCCTGAGCAACGGATTGAACACAGAAAAACTGATAACTGAAGACAACAAGAAATAGCGATTGCGCACACCACTGCCGCAGCTTTCTCGCTGCGGCAGTTTCCCGCCCCTTTGCGACGCATTGTCGCACCCCTCGGATCCTCTCCTTTCGGAACCCCGGATTCGGGTCTACGCTTCATCGAAGCGGACCGGCTGAAGTCGGTTTCCAGATCAATCCCGAACGATGCGCGCCGTGAACCGGCTGATGGATTCGCCGCAAACGCAGGTAGATAACGGCTGTTGCGCCGGTTGCCCGCAAATTCCCGATCACGACCGGTGAACGGGCACCGTTGACGTCGATCCGGATTGCGAGCTTTTCACGCCTACTGCGACATTTTGTCAGAGGCCATTTTTGACCCTACGCGGCGCATGGAAAGGCCGCAGAATCAGCGTTGGAAAGCATTGACCCAGGTCATGGCGCGTTGCAATGACCCCCTGCTTTATACATACTTGCGGCCGATTTTATCCCTATAAAAATACCCAAACCGTGGAACCTTAGAATGAGCACAGCAATCAGTCCGACTGCTTATAACTATAAGGTAGTCCGCCAGTTCGCCATCATGACGGTGGTCTGGGGGATCCTTGGCATGGGGCTCGGTGTCTTCATCGCCTCGCAACTGGTCTGGCCGGAACTGAACTTCGGTCTGCCGTGGACGAGCTTTGGACGCTTGCGCCCGTTGCACACAAACCTGGTGATTTTCGCCTTCGGTGGTTGTGCACTGTTTGCCACTTCCTACTATGTCGTGCAGCGAACCTGCCAGACGCGACTGATTTCCGACAGCCTCGCGGCCTTCACTTTCTGGGGCTGGCAAGCGGTCATCGTCGGCGCAATCATTACCTTGCCGCTGGGTTACACCACCACCAAGGAATACGCCGAACTGGAATGGCCGATCGCGATTCTGCTGGCGATTGTCTGGGTCACTTACGGTCTGGTGTTCTTCGGCACCATCACCAAGCGCAAAACCAAGCACATCTACGTCGGCAACTGGTTCTACGGCGCGTTCATTGTCGTCACCGCGATGCTGCACATCGTCAACCACATGTCGCTGCCGGTCAGCCTGTTCAAGTCGTATTCGGCTTACTCCGGTGCCACTGACGCGATGATCCAGTGGTGGTACGGCCACAACGCGGTGGGTTTCTTCCTGACCACCGGTTTCCTCGGGATGATGTACTACTTCGTGCCGAAACAGGCCGAACGCCCGATCTACTCCTATCGTCTGTCGATCGTGCACTTCTGGGCGCTGATCACCCTCTACATCTGGGCCGGCCCGCACCACCTGCACTACACCGCCCTGCCGGACTGGGCACAATCGCTGGGCATGGCGATGTCGATCATCCTCCTGGCGCCAAGCTGGGGCGGCATGATCAACGGCATGATGACCTTGTCGGGCGCCTGGCATAAGTTGCGCACCGACCCGATCCTGCGCTTCCTCGTGGTGTCGCTGGCGTTCTACGGCATGTCGACCTTCGAAGGGCCGATGATGGCGATCAAGACCGTCAACTCGCTTTCGCACTACACCGACTGGACCATCGGCCACGTACACGCCGGCGCCCTCGGTTGGGTAGCGATGATCTCGATCGGCGCGATCTACCACATGATCCCGAAACTGTTCGGCCGTGCGCAAATGCACAGCACCGGGCTGATCAACGCGCACTTCTGGCTTGCCACTATCGGCACCGTGCTCTACATCGCCTCGATGTGGGTCAACGGCATCACCCAGGGCCTGATGTGGCGTGCAATCAACGATGACGGCACCCTCACCTACTCGTTCGTCGAAGCGCTGCAGGCCAGCCACCCGGGCTTCATCGTCCGCGCGCTGGGCGGTGCTTTCTTTGCCAGCGGCATGTTGCTGATGGCTTACAACGTGTACCGCACCGTCCGTGCGTCGGATCCGGTTGAAGCCGAAGCCGCCGCCAAGATTGCCGTCGTTGGAGCTCACTGATGAAGCATGAAGCTGTCGAGAAGAATATTGGCCTGCTGGCCTTCTTCATGGTCATCGCCGTCAGCGTCGGTGGCCTGACCCAAATTGTTCCGCTGTTCTTCCAGGACGTCACCAACAAGCCGGTCGAGGGCATGAAGCCGCGCTCGGCGCTGGAACTGGAAGGCCGCGACGTGTACATCGCCAACGGTTGTGTCGGCTGCCACTCGCAGATGATCCGCCCGTTCCGCGCTGAAACCGAACGCTATGGCCACTATTCGGTTGCCGGTGAAAGCGTCTGGGACCACCCGTTCCTGTGGGGCTCCAAACGTACCGGTCCGGACCTGGCCCGTGTGGGCGGTCGTTACTCCGATGACTGGCAACGTGCGCACTTGTACAACCCGCGCAACGTGGTCCCCGAGTCGAAAATGCCGGCTTACCCGTTCCTCGTGGAAAACAAGCTCGACGGCAAGGAAACCGCGAAAAAAATGGAAGTCTTGCGCACCCTCGGCGTGCCGTACACCGACGAAGACATCGCCGGTGCACAGGATGCCGTGAAGGGCAAAACCGAAATGGACGCGCTGGTGGCCTATCTGCAAGGCCTGGGAACCATCATCAAAAGCAAACGGTGAATCTGATGGATATCGGGATGATTCGAGGCCTGGGCACCGTGGTCGTGATGGTGGCCTTCATCGGTCTGGCCTTGTGGGTGTTCAGCCCCAAGCGCAAGTCGGAATTCGACGACGCGACCATGCTGCCTTTTGCCGATGATCCCGAAGCCATCAAGCACGTCGAGCAAGCTTCTAGGAGTAACAAAGAATGACTACATTCTGGAGTCTGTACGTCACAGTCCTCAGTCTCGGTACGATCTTCGCCCTGACCTGGCTGCTGCTGTCGACCCGCAAGGGCCAGCGCAGCGAACAGACGGACGAGACGGTCGGCCACTCCTTCGACGGGATCGAGGAGTACGACAACCCGCTGCCGAAATGGTGGTTCATGCTGTTCGTCGGTACCATCATTTTTGCCCTGGGTTATCTGGTGCTGTACCCGGGTCTGGGCAACTGGAAAGGTTTGCTGCCGGGCTACAACTATCTGGATACCGAGAAGCAGACCGCGTTCGCCAACGGCCAGACCGGCTGGACCGGCGTCCACGAATGGGAAAAGGAAATGGCCCGTTCGGACGCGCGCTTCGGTCCGATTTTCGCCAAGTTTGCAGCGATGCCGATCGAAGAAGTTGCCAAGGATCCGCAAGCACTGAAGATGGGTGGCCGTCTGTTCGCCTCCAACTGCTCGGTGTGCCACGGTTCCGACGCCAAGGGTGCCTATGGCTTCCCCAACCTGACCGACGCCGACTGGCGCTGGGGCGGTGAGCCGGAAACCATCAAGACCACCATCATGGGCGGCCGCCACGCGGTGATGCCGGCGTGGGCTGAAGTGATCGGTGAGCAAGGCGTGGCTGACGTAGCGGCCTTCGTGGTGACCAACCTCGACGGGCGCAAACTGCCGGAAGGCACCAAGGCCGACCCGGCCAACGGCCAGAAACTCTTCGCCGCCAACTGCGTGGCTTGCCACGGCCCTGCCGGTAAAGGCACCCCGGCCATGGGTGCGCCTGACCTGACACACCCGGGCGCATTCATCTACGGCTCGAGCTTCGCGCAACTGCAGCAGACCATCCGCTACGGCCGTCAGGGCCAGATGCCGGCGCAGGAACAACTGCAGGGCAATGACAAGGTGCACCTGCTGGCGGCGTATGTTTACAGCCTGTCTCACGGTGAAAAAGCGCCGGAGGCGAAGGCTGAGTAAAGCCAACGCTTGAAGCAAAAAAGGCCCCGCCAATGAGAATTGGCGGGGCCTTTTTGCATGCTGGCATTCATGACTCGAAACGGTTGCTCAATGGATCTGAGCTGATAAACACGGTGCCCCTATGAAAATGACAAACCGATCGTCCTCGACCCGCCTTTCCGATTGCAGGGGAAATCTCAAGGTAGTAACGTTCCTACATCAGAATTTCTGGAGGCCAAACATGATGGCCATCACCACTATTTCAAGCCGCGAGTTCAACCAGGACACCAGTGCAGCCAAAAAAGCCACGCATCAAGGTCCAGTGATCATTACTGACCGAGGCAGGCCTGCCCACGTGTTGCTCAGCATCGAGGAGTACCAGAAACTGACGGGTTGCCAGACCAGCATCGTTGAGCTACTGGCGATGCCGGATGCGCTTGAAATCGAATTCGAACCCGAGCGCGCCGTCATCACTCCTCGCAGCGTGGACCTTTCCTGATGTTTCTGCTGGATACCAATGTAGTTTCCGAGTTGCGGAAGAACCAAGCCGACAGGCATGTGGTGAAATGGGCAAACAGCATTTCCCCAGCCAGCCTGTATCTATCCGCAATCACTGTGCTGGAACTGGAAACGGGTGTCCTGCGTATCGAACGTCGTGACCCTTCACAAGGCCAGCTGCTGCGCAACTGGCTGGAACATCACGTCAAACCGGCGTTCTCTGGCAGAATCCTGCCGGTCGATAGCAGCGTCGCCACCCGGTGCGCACGATTGCACGTTCCCGACCGCAGCAATGAATGCGACGCCTTGATCGCCGCCACCGCGCTTGTACACGGGCTTACGCTGGTAACTCGCAACATTGCGGACTTCCAACACAGCGGCGTCAATCTGATCAACCCATGGATCGCTGCCAACACCTGATTGATGAATACCCCGCCCTATCAGCGGCGGGGCTTTTGTCAGGGGCGTTGGGCGAAGACTGAATGCACCACAGTGGTGTCGATCAACGTTCGATTGCGCCATTGGTTGTTCTTCACCAGGTACACCTGGAGTTGCTTGCGATCCTCAGTGAAACTGGCAATCAGATAGGTTTGCTGAGAGGTACTGCCACTCAGGTACATGGGCACGTTACCTTGTTGATAGGCATCACCTCCGTCCTCGTGCAAATGGCCGGCAAAAATCGCCGTTACTCGATATTTGTTAACCATGTCGTAGAAGCGTTTCTGTTGCGCCTGGGTTCCCATGTGGTTCAACGGTTTATGCATGTTGATGATGATGGCGTAGCCCGACGCTCGCGCCAGCCTGAGATCCATCTCGAGCCAGTCCAGAGCATCGTTGATTTCGAACGTCGTCGGGTTCAATGGATGAGCAATCCGGGCGGTATAGGTCGGTTCGTTGTTGAGCTGAACCATATGCACTTCGCCGATATTTTTCGAATATGCGAGACTGCCCGAATAGGTCTTGCTCAGAAAGCCACTGGTAATCTTCAGATCAAAGTTATCAACCTTACCTTCATGATGCTCTTTGAACTCGACGATACTTCCTGCCGCACAGCTATTGCTAAAGCAATCATCGACATTGTTTTCATAGTCGTGATTACCAAGCCCGTAGAGATATTCGCCCTTGAAATGTTTATCCAGCAGATCCTTCATGAACGAGCGCTGCCAGCCATGCCCGAATGCGGTTATATCACCATTGATCATCAAGGGAACCTGCGTTTGAGAGCCGTGTTGATTTCTGAATTCGGCAATGCTCGCAAGTTGGGTTTCCACCAGCCATTTCGAGCGCTCCTTGAATTCGGAATCGGATTCGGGTATGCGGCGATCGGTCTTGTCCGTCCACGGATATTGAGTATCCGAAGCAAACACCATGTGTTTCGGCATGTCAGTAGTGGCCTGAGCGGTAATAGCCGAAGCTAACATCCAGGCACCCACAAAGATGCTCTTGAGATTAATAAAATTCATGCTTTTAAATTCCATTTAAGTTAACTATCAATACGCAAAAGAATTTCGCGAGAGCAAAACTTAGGCGAACACAGCTAAAACTTCAAAGCATTCATAAACAACAATCAAGTTTATATGTTTCAGACCCAACAACTTGCAACAGGCAGCCAATTCAATC
The DNA here is from genome assembly GCF_008923895.1 of Pseudomonas sp. GXM4. Classification (NCBI taxonomy): domain Bacteria; kingdom Pseudomonadati; phylum Pseudomonadota; class Gammaproteobacteria; order Pseudomonadales; family Pseudomonadaceae; genus Pseudomonas; species Pseudomonas sp. GXM4. Next base: position 5,805 of record NZ_WBRZ01000044.1, on the reverse strand, counting down.
TATGGCTCTTGTAGCCGAAGTGGCAACGACGGACGGTTTGTCGTTCAACTTGCGACATCGACGGTTGTTGCTTGAACAAGCGATTGAAAAGATGAACTAGCCGCTTCGGCAAAACCGTCCATACTCAACAAGTCAATTGATCTGCGTCAGGCTTTTGCGCAATCGCTACACCATCCGCATTTTTTACCCAACGCGACCAAAGGTCGCACCCTTGAGCCAGAGCGGCAGGCGTATCATCACGCTACTGCAACAGCCCTTTTTGACTTCGGTTGGCACGTATCGACCGAGGCATTTTTCCACTGCCGTGGGATGCAATGATGAGCAATCAGATTCCGGTACACGACGTCACGCCGCCGAGCAAGAACGCGAACAACAGCGTCGACCTTTATGCCTCACGAGAAAAAATCTACACCCGTGCCTTCACCGGCCTGTTCCGCAATCTGCGGATGCTCGGCGGTGCGGCGTTGTTTCTGCTGTATTTCGGCACGGTGTGGCTGAACTGGGGCGGTCATCAGGCAGTGTGGTGGAACCTGCCCGAGCGCAAGTTCTTCATTTTCGGCGCGACCTTCTGGCCACAGGATTTCATCCTGCTCTCGGGCCTGTTGATCATTGCAGCGTTCGGCCTGTTCTTCATCACTGTCTACGCCGGGCGCGTCTGGTGCGGTTATACCTGCCCGCAGAGCGTGTGGACGTGGATTTTCATGTGGTGCGAAAAGGTCACCGAAGGCGACCGCAACCAGCGCATCAAGCTCGACAAGGCGCCGATGAGCGCCAACAAATTCCTGCGCAAACTGGCCAAGCACTCGCTGTGGCTGTTGATCGGTTTTGTCACCGGCATGACCTTTGTCGGCTACTTCTCGCCGATCCGCGAACTGGTCATCGAGTTCTTCACCGGCCAGGCTGATGGCTGGTCGTATTTCTGGGTCGGTTTTTTCACCCTCGCCACGTACGGCAATGCCGGCTGGTTGCGTGAGCAGGTGTGCATCTACATGTGCCCGTATGCACGCTTCCAGAGCGTGATGTTCGACAAGGACACGCTGATTGTTTCCTACGACCCGCGCCGTGGCGAAAGCCGTGGCCCACGCAAGAAAGGCATCGACTACAAGGCGCTGGGGCTGGGCGATTGCATCGACTGCACGATGTGCGTGCAGGTCTGCCCAACCGGCATCGATATCCGCGATGGCCTGCAGATCGAGTGCATCGGCTGCGCTGCGTGCATCGATGCCTGCGACAGCATCATGGACAAGATGGATTACCCGCGCGGGCTGATCAGCTACACCACCGAACACAACCTCTCCGGGCAGAAAACCCATAAACTGCGACCGCGCCTGATCGGCTATGCCGTAGTGCTGCTGGCGATGATCAGCCTGTTGGTCGCCGCGTTCTTCATGCGCTCACTGGTCGGTTTCGACGTCAGCAAAGACCGCGTGCTGTACCGCGAAAACGCCGAAGGCCGGATCGAAAACGTCTACAGCCTGAAGATCATGAACAAGGATCAGCGCGACCACACTTACCTGCTGCAAGCCGAGGGCCTGCCGGACCTGCGCCTGCAAGGCAAGCGCGAGATCAAGGTGGCCGCCGGCGATATCGTCAGCATGCCGGTCGAGTTGTCGAGCGCACCGGAACAACTGCCATCGAGCACCAACGAGGTGAAATTCATCCTCAAGGACGCCGATGACGACAGCGTCCACGTTGAAGCCAAGAGCCGATTCATCGGCCCACAAATCCGTTGAGAGAATTTTGAACATGCCCGCTGCAAACGCCGCAAGTCCCTGGTACAAGCACCTCTGGCCGTGGATCATCATCGCGATTCTGGCCTGCTCGGTGGCCTTGACCCTGTCGATGGTGACCATCGCGGTGAACAACCCGGACAACCTGGTCAACGACAACTATTACGAAGCGGGCAAAGGCATCAACCGTTCACTGGATCGCGAGCTGCTGGCGCAAACCCTGAAGCTGCGTGCAGCGGTGCATCTGGATGATGTGACCGGGGAAGTCGACTTGCGCTTGAACGGTGACAGCCAGCCGCAAACCCTGGAACTGAACCTGATCTCGCCGACCCAGCCGGAAAAGGATCGCAAGATTGTTTTGACCCGCAGTGGCAGCGAGAGCGGGCGCTACATCGGCCAGTTGAGCGACAAGGTCGAAGGGCGGCGCTTTGTCGAGTTGCTCGGCAGCCAGGACGAGCACGTGTGGCGCATGTTTGAAGAAGAGCTGGTCAGCCATGACAAGGAGCTGCTGCTGGGTGATGAGCCATTGCAGGGCGCGGAAGATCTGAAAAAATAAGCCTTTTACTCTGATCGTTCCCACGCTCTGCGTGGGAACGCAGCCAGGGACGCTCCGCGTCCCAGCCGAAGCGGACGCGCGGAGCGTCCGGGGAGGCATTCCCACGCGGAGCGTGGGAACGATCATCGGAACGCGCACCATGACCAGCCCAACCCCCTGCTACCACTGCGCCCTGCCCGTCCCGTCCGGCAGCCGCTTCACCGCCGTCGTCCTCGGGCAGGCCCGCGAGTTCTGCTGCCCGGGCTGCCAGGCGGTGGCCGAAGCCATTGTCGCCGGGGGGCTGGAAAGTTATTACCAACATCGCAGCGAAGCGTCGGCCAATCCCGAAGCGCTGCCGGTGCAACTGAGCGATGAACTGACGCTGTACGACCGCGCCGACGTGCAGCAGCCCTTCGTGCGCCACGAAGGCGATCTGGCCGAAACCACCCTGTTGATGGAAGGCATCAGTTGCGCCGCCTGCGGCTGGCTGATCGAGAAACACCTGCGCACCCTGCCCGCCGTCGCCGAAGCGCGGTTGAACCTGTCCAATCATCGCCTGCACGTACGCTGGGCCGATGCACAACTGCCGCTGAGCCAGATCCTCGCCGAGCTGCGCCACATTGGTTACGCTGCTCACCCCTATCAGGCCGACCGCGCCAGCGAACAACTGGCCAGCGAGAATCGCCTGGCCCTGCGCCAGCTCGGCGTCGCCGGTCTGCTGTGGTTTCAGGCGATGATGGCGACCATGGCCACCTGGCCGGAATTCAACATCGACCTCAGTCCCGAGCTGCACACGATCCTGCGCTGGGTCGCGCTGTTTCTCACCACACCCATCGTGTTCTACAGCTGCGCGCCGTTCTTCAAAGGCGCGATGCGCGATTTGCGTACGCGCCACCTGACCATGGACGTTTCTGTTTCACTGGCGATCGGCAGCGCTTACATCGCCGGGATCTGGACATCGATCACCGGGGTCGGCGAGCTGTACTTCGATGCGGTCGGCATGTTCGCGCTGTTTTTGCTCGCCGGGCGTTATCTGGAACGCCGCGCCCGCGAACGCACCGCTGCCGCCACTGCGCAACTGGTCAACCTGTTGCCGGCCTCGTGCCTGCGCCTGGATAGCGATGGCCAGAGCGAACGCATCCTGCTCAGCGAGTTGCGCGTGGGCGAGCGGATACTGGTGCAGCCGGGCTCGATTCTGCCGGCCGACGGCAAGATCATCGATGGCCAGTCGAGCATCGACGAATCGCTGCTGACCGGCGAATACCTGCCACAGCCGCGCACGCTCGGTGATGCGGTCACTGCGGGCACGCTCAACGTCGAAGGCGCATTGACCGTCGAAGTGCAGGCGCTGGGACAGGACACGCGTCTCTCCGCGATCGTGCGCCTTCTCGATCGCGCTCAGGCGGAGAAACCGCGTCTGGCGGAAATCGCCGACCGCGCCGCGCAATGGTTTTTGCTGTTGTCGCTGATCGCGGCGGCAGTGATCGGCCTGCTGTGGTGGCAGCTGGACTCAGCGCGGGCGTTCTGGATCGTTCTCGCCATGCTGGTGGCGACCTGTCCGTGCGCGCTGTCGCTGGCGACGCCGACCGCCCTCACCGCCGCCACCGGCACCCTGCACAAACTCGGCCTGCTGCTGACCCGCGGTCATGTGCTGGAAGGCTTGAACCAGATCGACACGGTGATCTTCGACAAGACCGGCACGCTCACCGAAGGCCGGCTGGTGCTGCGCTCGATTCGCCCGCTCGGCGCGCTCGACAGCGAGCAATGCCTGAGCCTTGCCGCTGCGCTGGAAAACCGCTCGGAACACCCGATCGCCCGCGCTTTCGGGCGTGCGCCGCTGGCCGCTGAGGACGTATACAGCACACCGGGGCTGGGCCTGGAAGGCGTGGTCGGTGAGCAACGCTTGCGCATCGGTCAGGCCGAATTTGCCTGCGCCCTGAGCGGCGCGGCACTGCCGTCAATGCCTGATGAAGCCGGACAATGGTTGCTGCTCGCTGACACCCACGGGCCGCTGGCGTGGCTGGTGCTCGATGATCGCCTGCGTGACGATGCCCCCGCTCTGCTCGCGGCTTGCAAAGCGCGGGGCTGGCGCACCTTGCTGTTGTCCGGCGACAGTTCGCCGATGGTCGCCAGTGTCGCCGCCGAACTGGACATCGACGAGGCCCGTGGCGGCTTGCGCCCCGATGACAAACTGCGAGTGCTGCAACAACTGCACAAGGAAGGGCGCAAGGTGCTAATGCTCGGTGACGGCGTCAACGACGTGCCGGTGCTGGCTGCGGCCGATATCAGCGTGGCCATGGGCTCGGCCACCGACCTGGCGAAAACCAGCGCCGATGCGGTGTTGCTGTCCAACCGCCTCGACGCCTTGGTACAGGCCTTCGCGCTGGCGCGACGCACGCGCCGGGTAATCATCGAAAACCTGCTGTGGGCAGCGCTGTACAATGGCCTCATGTTGCCGTTCGCCGCCCTCGGCTGGATCACTCCGGTGTGGGCGGCGGTCGGCATGTCGATCAGTTCGCTGACCGTGGTGCTCAACGCCCTGCGCCTGACTCGTCTGCCGAGCGCGCCGGCCGCCAGCAGCCCGACCCAAACCCGTCCGCTGCCGGCCTGAGCCGCGCGGGCCTGGAGTTACCGATGCCAGCTCTCTATGTGATGATTCCCGCTGCCTTGCTCATCGTCGCCATCGCCGTGTACATCTTCTTCTGGGCGGTGGACAGCGGTCAGTACGACGACCTCGACGGCCCGGCACACAGCATCCTTTTTGACGATCAGGACCCCAACCATACCGCTGCGGTGGACGAAGCCAACGCCGGCAAACCGGACGACAAGGCGCCACCCCATGCTTGAACTGGCGCCCCTGCTGGTCTCGGCGCTGATCCTCGGCCTGCTTGGTGGCGGCCATTGTCTGGGCATGTGCGGCGGTCTGATGGGCGCGCTGACCCTGGCGATTCCCAAGGAGCAGCGCAGCCGGCGCTTTCGTCTGTTGCTGGCGTATAACCTCGGGCGGATTCTCAGTTATGCCACGGCGGGATTGCTCATCGGCCTCGCCGGCTGGGCAGTCGCCAACAGCCCGGCGGCGCTGTTCATGCGCGTACTGGCCGGGTTGCTGCTGATTGCCATGGGCTTGTACCTGGCCGGTTGGTGGAGCGGGCTCACCCGTATCGAAGCGCTCGGGCGTGGCTTGTGGCGCTTCATTCAACCGCTGGCGAATCGCTTGCTGCCGGTTTCCAGCCTGCCGCGCGCCTTGCTGCTCGGTGCGCTGTGGGGCTGGCTGCCGTGCGGGCTGGTTTACAGCACCTTGCTGTGGAGCGCGAGTCAGGGCAATGCTCTGGACAGTGCATTGCTGATGCTCGCTTTCGGCCTCGGCACCTGGCCGGTGCTGCTCGCCACCGGGCTGGCGGCTGAACGGGTGACGGCGATCTTGCGCAAACGCAGCGTGCGCATGGCGGGGGGCTTGCTGGTGATTCTGTTTGGCCTGTGGACCTTGCCCGGGCCGCATCAGCATTGGCTCATGGGCCATTAAATGTGTGGGGCGGCCTT
>NZ_WBRZ01000439.1:0-2669 GCF_008923895.1 Pseudomonas sp. GXM4 | reverse complement strand
CCTGCTCGCGAAAGCGCCTGTGCAGACAGCAGAATCCTCTCGGCCTGATGCATTCCTGAGCCACATCACACCCTGCCTCGAAAACCCGCCTAGACTGCAAGAATCCTCTACAGACAAGGCAGTCTTCATGATCTCGATGTCCTCCTTCCACGCCATGCTCATTCCCATCCTCAGCGGAATGATCCTGCTGGCCATCGGCTTCAACTTCCGCGACAAGAACGCCGGGGTGTTCGCCATGTGGATCGGCATGCTGATGATCCTCGCCACGGTGGTCTACAAGATCCTCGCCAAACTCAACGAATGACCGCGCCCGGCTCGCATTGCGCCAAGGGGCCTCGTACACTCCAGCGCATCCGCCTATCGCGAGGTTGTCTTCTGGTGTTTGCTCGTCTTTTTGCTTTGCCCGGTCTGCTGCTTGTCTGCCTGATGACGCTGCTGCCGCTGGCGCCCGCCCAGGCAGTCGGTCTGCCCGGCCTGCTCAACACTTCCAAACCGCAGCCTGAAGCCGTGGAACCCCTCGGCCAGTCCCTGGACGAAGTGATCAAGTCGCTGGAAAACGACAAGCAACGCGCGCAGCTGCTCAGTGATCTGAAGAAGCTGCGCGACGCCACGAAGAAAGCTCAGACCACCCCCGAAGAAGGCGTGCTGGGCCTGATCGGCGGCACCCTCGCCAGCTTCGAAAAACAGTTTTCCGGCGCCGACAGCCCGCTCACCCGCTGGTCCAACGAATTCGATCTGGCCAAGGACGAACTGACCAGCAAGCTGCTGCCGGCCAATGAATGGCTGCCGATCATTTTCGGTTTCGCGGTGATCCTGATGGTCTGGAGCCTGCTCGCCGCCGCGCTGATCTGGCTCAGCCACCGCGTGCGTCTGCGCTTCGGCCTCACCGAAGAACTGCCGCAACACCCCAAGGCCCTCGACATGCTGCGCTTTGCCCTGCGCAAGCTCGGGCCGTGGCTGATCGCATTGGTGATGACGGTGTACATGAGCTACGTGCTGCCGTCGTCACTGGGCAAAAGCCTGGCGATGGTGCTGGCCTATGCCTTGGTGGTCGGCACCTGTTTTTCGGCGATCTGCGTGATCGCCTTCTCCCTGCTCGATGGCCCGCACCGCCATCGCGCGCTGTACATTCTGCGTCATCAGGCGTTTCGGCCGCTGTGGCTGATCGGCAGCTTCGCCGCGTTTGGTGAAGCGCTGAGTGATCCGCGTCTGGTCGAGAGCCTGGGCGTGCATCTGGCGCACACCGCCGCGACCACTGCCAATGTGCTCGCGGCGCTGTCGACCGGCCTGTTCATTCTGCGATTCCGCCGACCGATCGCACACCTGATCCGCAACCAACCGCTGTCGCGGCGCCTGACCCGCCGCGCCCTCAGCGACACCATCGAAATCCTCGGCACCTTCTGGTACGTGCCGGCACTGGTGCTGGTCGGCATCTCGCTGTTCGCCACCTTCGTCTCCGCCGGCGACACCAGCACCGCCCTGCGGCAGTCGCTGATCTGCACAGTGCTGCTGGTGTTGTGCATGGTCATCAACGGCCTCGTGCGCCGCCATTCGCTGAAACCGCAACGCGGGCCGAAACGCCATGCGCTGTATTCGGAGCGACTGAAAAACTTCTTCTACACCCTGACGCATTTGCTGGTGTGGCTGATCTTCATCGAACTGGGCCTGCGCGTCTGGGGCCATTCGCTGATCGCGTTCGCCGAAGGCGATGGCCATGACATCAGCGTCAAACTGTTCAGCCTGATCGGCACGCTGATTTTCTCCTGGCTGATCTGGATCCTCGCCGACACCGCCGTGCACCACGCCCTCACCCGCTCGCGCAAAGGCCTGGCGAATGCACGGGCGCAGACGATGATGCCGCTGATCCGCAACGTGCTGTTCGTGGCGATTTTCATCATCGCGCTGATCGTCGCGTTGGCGAACATGGGCATGAACGTCACGCCGCTGCTGGCCGGTGCCGGCGTGATCGGTCTGGCCATCGGCTTCGGTGCGCAGTCGCTGGTCGCCGACCTGATCACCGGCCTGTTCATCATCATCGAAGACTCCCTGGCCATCGACGATTACGTCGACGTCGGCGGCCACCTCGGCACCGTCGAAGGCCTGACCATCCGCACCGTGCGCCTGCGCGACATCGACGGCATCGTCCACACCATCCCGTTCAGCGAAATCAAAAGCATCAAGAACTACTCGCGGGAATTCGGCTACGCCATCTTCCGCGTCGCCGTGCCGTACAACATGGAAATCGACGACGCGATCAAACTGATGCGCGACGTCGGCCAGAAGATGCGCAGCGATCCGCTACAACGCCGCAACATCTGGTCGCCGCTGGAGATTCAGGGTGTGGAAAGTTTCGAGTCCGGCAGCGCGATTTTGCGCGCACGGTTCAAGACTGCGCCGATCAAGCAGTGGGAAGTTTCCCGGGCGTTCAATTTGTCGCTGAAAAGGCAACTGGATGAGGCGGGGCTGGATCTGGCGACGCCAAGGATGAGTGTGCAGGTGATTACGCCTGGGGTGGAAATCAAAAAGGAAAGCTGAACAGAGATGGCCCCCTATTGGAAGATAAAGCCAATAGGGGGTTGCTTTTATTTATCTTTGAAACCGGGTTTACCATTAGCGGAACGCCAGTTTTTTACCTCCAAGACAACATTTTCAGGCCCATCCTTACCTTC
>NZ_WBRZ01000438.1:0-2748 GCF_008923895.1 Pseudomonas sp. GXM4 | reverse complement strand
GACAGCTTCTACAGTTGAGAGTGGTATCACCCCTGTAGGCGCTGTCGCAGGCTGCGATCTTTTGAATTATTTTTTTTGCGGGTGACCAGCGGTCGAGGTTACGGACGAATCTCGATCATCGTGCCGTCCGGTACCAGATTCCACACTTCACGCATGTCGACGTTGCGCATGGCGATGCAGCCGTCGGTCCAGTCGAGGGTGTGGAACAACTGCTCAGGGTTGTCTGCCGAATCCGGAGTGCCGTGGATCATGATCATCCCGCCGGGCTCGACGCCTTCACGACGCGCGCGGGCGGCATCGCTGATGTTCGGGTAGGAAATGTGCATCGACAGGTTGAATTTGTCGCTGGTCTTGCGCCAGTCGATCCAATAGAAACCTTCGGGTGTGCGTTTGTCACCCTCGATCAGTTTCGGGCCTTTCTTCGCGCCCTTGCCCAAGGAGATGCGATAGGTCTTCAGCGGCTTGCCGTCGGCAATCAACTGCAATTGGTGGGCCGATTTCAGTACCAGGACTTTTTCGATCAATGGAGTGTTCGAGGGCGTCACGGTGGTCACGAATGACGCTTGCGAAACGCTGACGAACGACAGGCACAACAGGGCAAGCAACCAACGCATTGAAACGATTCCCCAAGAATGACGCAGAAACATAGTGATAGATGCAGGTGTGGTTATCGGCAGGGTGCCGCGAAGCTCAAGTGATCGCCGGCTGCACCAGTGGCGGAATCGACTCCGAACGCACCGGATAAACCTCGCTGCGCCGATCGGCAAAGAAACATTCCAGCGTGCGCCCGACCGTGCGGAAAGCCAGCTCGTCCCAGGGAATGTCGGCTTCTTCGAACAGTTGCACTTCAAGGCTTTCCGGCCCGGCCGCATACTGCAGATCGGCCAGTTCGGCGCGGAAGAACACATGCACCTGGCTGATGTGCGGCACGTCGATCAGCGTGTAGATGCTCAGGTTGCGCACCCGGGCGCAGGCTTCTTCGGCGGTTTCGCGGATGGCGGCCTGCTCGATGGTCTCGCCGTTTTCCATGAAACCGGCAGGTAGCGTCCAGTAACCGAGACGCGGCTCGATGGCGCGGCGGCAGAGCAGCACTTTCGTCCCCCAGGTCGGCACGCAACCGGCGACGATATTGGGGTTCTGGTAGTGAATGGTCTGACAGCTGTCGCAGACAAATCGCAGCCGCGAGTCGCCTTCGGGAATGCGCTGGGTGACCGGGTTACCGCAGTGGCTGCAAAATTTCATGCTCGGGTTCCTGAATGCTGCGCCTATCTTGGCGTGCAGCGGGGCCGGTCGGCAAGTTGTCGTTTCGCGACACGACGGGTTTCGGGGGCTTGGGCGCTCGCTTTGATTGGTGCATGATGCGGAGCAAGGCACCGATCGAGAACACTCATGCTGGACGAGCTACTGCATAGGGTAAGCAACCACACACCGCGCACGCTGGAGACCGACGCACGTTTCCCCGAAGCCGCCGTGCTGGTGCCGATCACCCGCAGTGACGAACCGGAACTGGTCCTGACCCTGCGCGCCAGCGGGCTTTCGACCCATGGCGGCGAAGTTGCCTTCCCCGGAGGGCGCCGCGACCCGGAAGATCCGGACCTCATATTCACCGCGCTGCGCGAAGCCGAGGAAGAGATCGGCCTGCCACCGGGCCTGGTCGAAGTCATCGGCCCGCTAAGCCCGCTGATTTCCCTGCACGGCATCAAGGTAACGCCGTATGTCGGCGTGATTCCCGACTTTGTCGAATACCAGCCCAATGATGCCGAGATCGCCGCCGTCTTCAGCGTACCGCTGGAATTCTTCCGCAAGGACCCGCGTGAGCATACCCATCGCATCGATTATCAGGGCCGCAGTTGGTACGTGCCGAGCTATCGCTTCGGCGAGTACAAGATCTGGGGCCTGACGGCGATCATGATCGTCGAGTTGATCAACCTGCTCTATGACGCCAAAATCAGCCTGCACCGACCGCCGAAAAGCTTTATCGATACCTGAGCCGTCGTTCGAACGGCCGTGATCCCCGAGGAAAACAAAATGAAATACCGCCTGGGCGACGCCCGTGTCGAAACCCATCCACAGAGCTGGGTCGCGCCCAATGCCGTGCTGGTGGGCAAGGTCCGCCTGGAAGAGGGCGCCAACGTCTGGTTCAACGCTGTGTTGCGCGGCGACAACGAACTGATCCTCATCGGCAAGAACAGCAACGTGCAGGACGGCACGGTGATGCACACCGACATGGGCTATCCACTGACCATCGGTACTGGCGTGACCATCGGCCACAACGCCATGCTCCACGGCTGCACGGTCGGCGATTACAGCCTGATCGGTATCAACGCGGTGATTCTCAACGGCGCGAAGATCGGCAAGAACTGCATCATCGGCGCCAATTCGCTGATCGGCGAAGGCAAGGAAATTCCCGACGGTTCGCTGGTGATGGGCTCGCCGGGCAAGGTCGTGCGTGAACTGACCGAGGCGCAGAAAAAGATGCTCGAAGCCAGCGCCGCGCACTATGTGCATAACTCGCAGCGTTACGCCCGCGATCTGGTCGAGCAGGAACAATGACCACTATCGAACGACCCGTCGCCTCGCCGTGCGTGAATATCTGCGCGCTGGATGAAGATGACGTTTGTACCGGGTGCCAGCGCACGGTCGCAGAGATCACCCGCTGGGGCCGCATGAGCAATGACGAGCGCCGGGTGGTGCTGGGGTTGTGTCATGAACGGGCGAAGGCGAGTGGATTGGTCTGGATGATTCCCG
>NZ_WBRZ01000437.1:0-2759 GCF_008923895.1 Pseudomonas sp. GXM4 | reverse complement strand
CGCCTTCGCGAGCAAGCTCGCTCCCACATTGGAGTTGTGTCGATCACAAAACAAATGTGGGAGCGAGCTTGCTCGCGAAAGCGGCAGACGCCGTGATGTGTTAATCAGCACATGCACTCAAACCCGGGCGACAATGAATATCCGCTTGAACGCAAACAACGTATGCCCATCCTCCTCTTGCGGATAATGCTCATGCACCCGCATCAGGTAGTGATAGATGAATCGCGCCTGCTGCGCTGAATCCAGCGCCTGCATGACTGGTCTTAACGCCGAGACCTTGATCCAGTCATACACCGGCGATTTGCCGTCGACCACTTGCAGTTGTTCGGTCTCCCAAATGTCCAGCGATGCGGTCATTGGCGCGAGCAGACGGTAGTAGTCCTCCAGCGTCAGTAGCGGCCGCGCGGCCATGCGCCGGCGCAGTTCCGGTGTGCCCAATGGTGCGCCCCCGGGGCCGGCGTCCTCCAACGTTTGCAGCATCAACCGATACCACAACGCATCGCGCCAATCCGGCATGTGCGCTGCGAGGCAGCCGCCAGGATTCAAATAGCCGAGCAGGCGCGGCAGCAAGGTTTCGTGGTCATCGAGAAAATGCAGCACAGCGGCGGCGAACAACAGATCCGCCGGTTGCTCAGGCTGCCAGTCCAGCAGATCAGATTGTTTCCACAAGGCCTTGATCGGCAGGCTTCGGGCCTCGTTGAGCATCTGCGCCGAGCTGTCGATGCCCTGCAAATGCGCACGCGGCCAACGCTTGGCCAGCAACTGCGTAGCGATGCCGGTGCCGCAGCCCAGATCGTAAATGCGTTGGGGGTTTTGCAGGTCGATACGGTCGAGCAATTCGTTGACCGGACGTTGTCTGAGACGGGAAAACTGTTGGTACGCCTTGGCGTCCCAATCGGATGCAGTGGTGCGGCGCGTGATCATGAGGTGATCCTCCGGTGATCAGATGGTGTCTTCCGATGACAACCTGGTGCACAGCTGGAGACCGACTACGAAACGGAAGCGTGAAGGGTTGGAGCACCTGAGTCCTTCAGGTTTGCTCACTGTAACTGTCGCCCGCAAAAGCGCTACATGGCCTGACCAATGGCACAAATCCCTCATGCAGGAGCTGCCGCAGGCTGCGATCTTTTGATCTTGTGGTTAAGAAATCAAAATCAAAAGATCGCAGCCTTCGGCAGCTCCTACACATGATCGGTGGTCAAAGCAGGCTGATCGGGTAGCTGACGATCAGGCGATTTTCATCGAACTCGTTGTTGCTGAAGTCGCGGCGCATGGTCGAGTTGCGCCATCTGACGTTCAAATCCTTCAAAGTGCCGCTCTGCACCGTGTAACCCAGTTCCGATTCGCGACCCCATTCCTTGCCGTCGGTGATTGTCCCGGTGTGCACGTTGTCGCCGCTGATGTAGCGGTTCATCAGGGTCAGGCCGGGGATGCCCATGGCGGCGAAGTTGTAGTCGTGGCGCAGCTGCCAGGAGCGTTCCTGAGCGTTGTCATAACTGGCGTTGTAGCTGTCGTTGGCCAAGGTGCCGCCGCTGGTGCCGTTGACGCGCATCCAGGCGCTGTCGCCGGTCAGTTTCTGCAGGCCGAGGTAGAACGTGTTGCCGCCGTACTTGGCCGAAAACATGCCGTACCAGGTCTTGTTGTCCAGGTCGCCGGCACGCGCGCTGCCATCTTCCTTGCCGTAGAAAAAGCCGAGGTTGGCGCCCAGCGTCCAGTCGCCGAGCGGCTGACTGTGCAGCACGTTGAGGTACTGCTGGCTGTAGATGTCCTTGAGCTGCGCGTTCCACAGGCCGATCTGCGTGCGCTTGTCGTTGAACAGGTATTCGCCGCCCTGGAAGTTGAAACGATCAGAGGTGAACGCGGCTTTGCCGGTCATCGACATGTCGCTCATGCTGCTGTCGTCGCGCGGGCTGTTGGCGCGGAACTGGCCGCCATAGAGGGTCAGGCCGGCGATTTCCTTGGAGGTGATCTGGCCGCCACGGAAGGTTTGCGGCAGCGAGCGACCGTCGTCCGAACGCAGAATCGGCAATACCGGCATCCACTCGCCGACCTTGACCTCGGTCTGCGAAAGTCTGGCCTTGAACGCGACGTTGGTGCGGCCAAAGTTGTCCGCCGGGCGCCCGTCATGGTCCAGCGGCAACAACTGCGTACCGCCCGTGCCTCTACCGCCATCGAGCTTGACCGAATACAGCCCGAGTACGTCCATGCCGAAACCGACGGTGCCTTGGGTGAAGCCGGATTTGGCGTCGAGGATGAAACTCTGCGTCCACTCTTCAGCCTTGCCCTGGGCCTTGGTCGGGTTGGTGAAGTTGCGGTTGATATAGAAGTTGCGCAGGTTGAGGTTGACCTTGGCGCCTTCAACGAAGCCGCCTTCTTCGGCGCTTGCCGGCAGGGCCAGACCGGCGATGGCCAGGGCGATCACAGCGGGCAATGCGTAGGGCACAGGGAAAACTGTCATGGACTTGGGTCTCTCTTGTTTTTTTAGGGCGAACGGGTGCGCTGCGGCCGGTTTTCGGGGTGCAGACTTGGAAAGTATTCAGGGGTGAAACGATGGCAATCAGCCGGACGGGGCAGGGCGCGGGAGCATGGTGTCGAACCTGTTGTTATTGGTTTTGTGAAGCGAATGGTGCGGGGGGCGGATGTTGGGATTCAATTGGGAAAAGCGGGTTTTGGGCGATTATCGAACAGCATTGAAGATCAAAAGATCGCAGCCTTCGGCAGCTCCTACAGGGCAACGCATTTCAAATGTAGGAGCTGCC
>NZ_WBRZ01000436.1:0-2796 GCF_008923895.1 Pseudomonas sp. GXM4 | reverse complement strand
TTTGAAACTATGCCTGGGCCAACTCTGCGTGCTCATCGGCATCCAGCAGCGCTTTATCCGTCTGCTGCATGACCTGACTGGTAATCGCCCCGGCGGTAATCGAGCCACTCACGTTCAACGCGGTGCGGCCCATATCGATCAGCGGCTCGACCGAAATCAGCAGTGCCACCAGTGACACCGGCAAGCCCATCGCCGGCAGCACGATCAGTGCGGCGAACGTCGCGCCGCCACCGACCCCGGCGACACCGGCCGAACTCAACGTGACAATCGCCACCAGCGTCGCGATCCACAGCGGATCCAGCGGGTTGATGCCGACCGTTGGTGCCACCATCACTGCCAACATTGCCGGATAGAGACCGGCGCAACCGTTCTGGCCAATCGTTGCGCCGAACGAGGCAGCGAAACTGGCGACCGACGACGGAATACCCAGACGACGGGTCTGCGCTTCGATGCTCAGCGGAATGGTCGCCGCGCTGGAGCGACTGGTGAAAGCAAACGTCAGCACCGGCCAGATCTTGCGGAAGAAGCGCAGCGGGTTGATCCCGGCAGCCGACACCAGCACGCCGTGCACGACGAACATCAGGCCCAGGCCGATATACGAGACCACGACGAAACTGCCGAGCTTGATGATGTCCTGCAGGTTGGAACCGGCGACCACTTTGGTCATCAGCGCCAGCACGCCGTACGGGGTCAGCTTCATCACCAGACGCACCAGACGCATCACCCAGGCTTGCAGGGTGTCGATGGCGTTGATCACTTTATGACCTTTCTCGACGTCGTCCTTGAGCAGTTGCAGCGCGGCGACCCCGAGGAATGCGGCGAAGATCACCACACTGATGATCGAGGTCGGCTTGGCCCGGGCCAGGTCGGCGAACGGGTTCTGCGGAATGAACGACAGCAGCAGTTGCGGCACATTGAGGTCGGCAACCTTGCCGGCGTAGTCGTTCTGAATGGTTTGCAGGCGCGCCATTTCCTGAGTGCCGGCGACCAGACCTTCAGCGGTAAGGCCGAACAGGTTGGTCAGGCCGATGCCGATCAACGCCGCGATGGCGGTGGTGAACAGCAGCGTGCCGATGGTCAGGAAACTGATTTTGCCCAGCGACGAAGCGTTGTGCAGGCGTGCCACGGCGCTGAGGATCGAAGCAAACACCAGCGGGATCACGATCATTTGCAGCAACTGCACGTAACCGTTGCCGACCAGATCGAACCAGCCGATCGAGGCTTTCAGCACCGGGTTGCCGGCACCGTAAATCGTGTGCAAGGCAACGCCGAACGCCACGCCGAGGACCAGTGCGAGCAGGACTTTTTTCGCCAGGCTCCAAGTGGTGTGGCGGGTTTGCGCCAGACCGAAGAGCAAGGCGAGGAACACCAGCAGGTTGAGAATCAACGGTAGATTCATGAGAACTCCAGTAAAGACTGTGCCAACAGCCGTCCGGGGCTGCTGCGAACCGGCAAGCCTAACAGCTTGATTTGCAATGATTTAATACCGAAATGGCAGGGCGTCCGTCGTTTTTGGAATAAGCGCGTGTCGCTGTCGGCAATGCAACTGACGCGCAGGGGACGTAAGCGGTCGCTGACAGGCGAGGGTTGTCACACTGATTTGTTAGCGTCGAACTCTTTGCATCGGGGAGTAGCGCTATGAAAATTGCACGCACGTTGTTGGCTGTAGCACTGGCGGCTGGCCTCGTCGGCCAGGCATTGGCCACGGACCTCAAGCATTGGCCGGCAGATCAGGCCAAGGCGCTGGACGCGATGATCGCTGCCAACGCCAACAAGGGTAATTACGCGGTGTTCGACATGGACAACACCAGTTACCGCTACGACCTCGAAGAATCCTTGCTGCCGTTCATGGAAAACAAGGGCCTTATTACCCGCGACAAGCTAGACCCGTCGCTGAAACTGATGCCGTTCAAGGACACCGCCGAGCACAAGGAAAGCCTGTTCAGTTATTACTACCGGCTCTGCGAAGTCGACGACATGGTCTGCTACCCATGGGTGGCGCAGGTGTTCTCCGGCTTCACCCTCAAGGAGCTCAAGGGCTACGTTGACGAACTGATGGCTTCGGGCAAACCGGTGCCGGCGACGTATTACGAAGGCGATGTGGTGAAGAAGCTCGATGTCAATCCGCCGAAGATCTTCACTGGCCAGCAGGAGCTGTACAACAAGCTGATGGAGAACGGCATCGAGGTTTACGTGATGACCGCCGCTTCAGAGGAACTGGTGCGTATGGTCGCGGCGGATCCCAAGTATGGCTACAACGTCAAACCGCAGAACGTCATTGGCGTTTCACTGCTGCTCAAGGATCAGAAGACCGGCGAGCTGACCACCGCGCGCAAACAGATCACCGCCGGCAAATATGACGAGAAGGCCAATCTCGGCTTGGAGCTGACGCCGTACCTGTGGACCCCGGCAACGTGGATGGCCGGCAAGCACGCGGCGATCCTCACCTACATCGATGAATGGAAAAAACCGGTACTGGTCGGCGGCGATACCCCGACGAGCGACGGTTACATGCTGTTCCACGATGTCGATGTGGCCAAGGGCGGCATTCACTTGTGGATCAACCGCAAGGACAAGTACATGACGCAAATCAACGGCATGATGGCCAGGCACGCGGCGGCGCAGGCCAAGGAAGGCTTGCCGGTGACAGCGGACAAGAACTGGGTGATCGTCAAGCCGGAAGAAATCCAATAAAAGCAGCTGATAGCGGCAAGCTACAAGCCGCAAGAAAAAGCAAGGCGGCTCTTGCTTGCAGCTTGGCTCTTATTTGATCGTTCCCACGCTCTGCGTGGGAAT
>NZ_WBRZ01000435.1:0-2797 GCF_008923895.1 Pseudomonas sp. GXM4 | reverse complement strand
CCACGCAGAGCGTGGGAACGATCAGATCGTCCGATCGCGGCCCGAGCCTTCGGTAGCTCCTACATTGGGCTTCGGTGTGTTCGGGTGCACCGTTTTCGCGCCTGACTTCGCCGTGTCGTCTATACATACCCCGCCCGACCGCGCTTGGCACGACCGCTGCAACCCTTCTGCGTCTTCCCCTTCCAGTAAGGACTGCCCCATGACGCAGAACGCCTCCGGCAACGATTACCCGCTCAGTGAAGTCCCCATGCACGCGCGCAAAGGCCTGGCCTCGACGGCGATGGTGTTACTGGGCTTCACGTTTTTCACCGCGACCATGTTTGCCGGCGGCAAGCTCGGGGTCGCGTTCGGTTTCGCCGAGATGATGGCGGTGATCATTGTCGGCAACCTGTTGCTCGGTCTGTACGCGGCAGGCTTGGGTTACATCGCCTTCAAGAGCGGCCTCAATTCAGTGCTGATGGGTCGCTTCTGTTTTGGCGAAGTTGGCAGCAAGCTCAGCGATCTGATCCTCGGCTTCACCCAGATTGGCTGGTACGCCTGGGGCACGGCGACGGCAGCGGTGGTGATCGGCAAGTATTTCAATCTCGATGAAACCACCGTGCTGGTCCTGATGGTGCTGTTCGGTCTGGGCTTCTGCGCTACGGCGTACATCGGTTATCGCGGACTGGAGATTCTCTCGTACATCGCGGTGCCGGCGATGATGTTGCTGCTGATGCTGTCGATGTGGGCAGCGACCGTGAAAGTCGGCGGCTTCGAAGGCTTGCTCAGCGTGGTGCCGAGCGGTTCGCTGGACTGGTCGACAGCGATCACCCTGGTCTTCGGCACCTTCGTCAGCGGCGCGACCCAAGCCACCAACTGGACGCGATTTTCGCGCTCGGCAAAAGTCGCGGTGCTGGCCAGCCTGATCGGTTTTTTCATCGGCAACGGCCTGATGGTGCTGATCGGCGCATATGGCGCGATCGTCTATCAACAGCCGGATGTGGTTGAAGTGTTGCTGTTGCAAGGTTTCGCCATGGCCGCGATGGCCATGCTGTTGCTGAACATCTGGAGCACTCAGGACAACACCATCTACAACTTCGCCGTGGCCGGCTGCAACCTGCTGCGTACCGGTCGGCGCAGAACCGTGACCCTCGGTGGTGCGGTGATCGGCACCCTGCTCGCCCTGCTGGGCATGTACGACATGCTGGTGCCGTACCTGATTCTGCTCGGCACGGTGATTCCGCCGATTGGCGGAGTGATCATGGCTGACTTTTTCTACCGCTGGCGCGGGCACTATCCGCGTCTGGCCGACGCACGGTTGCCGGCGTTCAACTGGCCGGGGCTCGGGGCCTACGGGGTGGGCACCGTCGCTGCGTTCAGTTCGCCCTGGGTCGCGCCGCTGGTAGGGATTGCCGCTGCCGCGCTAACGTATGTCATCGTCACCGGTATGCTCGGCGCCCGTCGCGTCAGCGCACCACTACAAGACCTATAAAAAGGATTCGCCTGATGCACATCATCAACGCCCGCCTGCGCAACCAGGAAGGCCTACACGAGTTGCACCTCGAAGACGGCCTGATCCACAGCATCGCCCGTCAGACCGAAGCGCCGACCCTCGGCCCGGATGACCTCGATGCCGGCGGCAATCTGGTGGTGCCGCCCTTCGTCGAGCCGCACATCCACCTCGACGCCACTCTCACCGCTGGCGAGCCGCGCTGGAACATGAGCGGTACGTTGTTCGAGGGCATCGAATGCTGGGGCGAGCGCAAGGTCACCATCACCGAAGAAGACACCAAGACCCGTGCCAAGAAGACCATTCAGGCCCTGGCCGCCCACGGCATTCAGCACGTGCGCACCCACGTCGATGTCACCGACCCGCAACTCACCGCGCTCAAAGCCATGCTCGAAGTGCGCGAGGAAAGCCGTCACCTGATCGACCTGCAGATTGTCGCGTTCCCGCAGGAAGGCATCGAGTCATTCCGTAACGGGCGTGAGCTGATGGAAGAAGCGATCCGCATGGGCGCTGACGTGGTCGGCGGCATTCCGCATTTCGAATACACCCGCGATCAGGGCGTCAGCTCGGTGAAGTTTCTGATGGACCTGGCCGAGCGCACCGGCTGCCTGGTCGATGTGCATTGCGACGAGACCGACGATCCGCATTCACGTTTCCTCGAAGTGCTTGCCGAAGAAGCGCGAAGCCGCGACATGGGCGCCCGCGTCACCGCCAGCCACACCACGGCGATGGGCTCTTATGACAACGCCTACTGCGCCAAACTGTTCCGCCTGCTCGGCCATTCCGGGATCAGTTTTGTCTCCTGCCCGACCGAAAGCATTCATCTGCAAGGACGTTTCGACAACTTCCCGAAACGCCGGGGCGTGACCCGCGTCAACGAACTGCTCGAAGCCGGCATGAACGTGTGTTTCGGTCAGGATTCGATCGTCGACCCGTGGTATCCGCTGGGTAACGGCAACATCCTGCGCGTGCTCGAAGCGGGTTTGCACATCTGCCACATGCTCGGTTATCGCAACCTGCAAAGCGCGCTGGATCTGGTCACCGACAACAGCGCCAAAGCCATGCACCTGGGCGAGCGCTACGGACTGGAACAGGGTCGCCCGGCGAACCTGCTGATTCTCTCGGCGGACAGTGATTACGAAGTGATCCGCAGCCAGGGCCTGCCGCTGTATTCGATTCGCAGCGGCAAGGTGTTGATGAAGCGGCAGATGTCGGTGGTGGAGTTCAGTTGAGATTGCGCTGGGGCTGATGGCCTCATCGCTGGCAAGCCAGGCTCCCACAGATTTTGTGTTGAGCACATGATTGGGC
>NZ_WBRZ01000434.1:0-2833 GCF_008923895.1 Pseudomonas sp. GXM4 | reverse complement strand
TACTTCTGAAGCCGTGGCGGACATCCGTAGCGAGAGGCCAAGGGCTGGAGAAGTCCGCGTCCGTGGAATGAATGAAACTCTGTTTCTATCGCCATTACCGGTCTATACAGGGCAAACTCAATCCTCTCGCCGGAATTTTTCAGGGATGAACGAAGTATTCCTGGAACTCGGCGGAAGTAATTGGGGAATGGTTGAACAAGGAAAAATACTTGCCGCTGGAATTTGGATGGCATTGACGACAGCATTCATTGCTCCGGTGCTTATCTGTGCTTGGCTCGCACTTTTCAGCCCTCACGGAATAGATAGAAGGTTCGTCGACCTAATTGGTGACTCGTTACTGGTTTTTGCTAGCGGCTCTCTACTGTTTATTCTCCCTCTTGGTGCGTACTTATACGGAATGCTCTCCGGCGTCTTTAAAGCAGCAAAAACCTACCCCGTCCGCTTCAACCGCCAACGCCGCGAAGTCTGCTACGTCGACAGCAAAACCCGCCGCGTCCTCATCGTACCTTGGGAAAGCGTAGTCGCCTGGGTCTCCAACACTCAGGGCGTCACCAGTTATGGCGCTACTCGCCAGTACACGTTCGGCATGGGTCTGGAGGATGAGGAGCAGGACAAAGTGCAATTCCTCCTGCTACCACAACCCAGCGATGCACATGCTTTAGGGATGTGGACTTCAATTCGTAATTACATGGAAGACGGTCAGTTGGTAGATGCTCCATACCCGATGCTCAAGGCACTGGGTTTGACTCCATCCGGTGATCGGCTCAAACCGTACGAAGGCCTACACACTTTTGAAATCGAACGCGAAGACGCACGCGCGATGGGGTCGCTGGACGAGGGTGGCGACGAACTGACGCCCGAGCAGCGCGAGCATTACGGTTACTCGAAAAAATCCTACTGGCCATTGCGCCGCTGGTACATGTGGCGCGTGCTGAGCTTCTGGAAGATGCCTTACATGCTAGCCGAATGGGCGCACCGCAAGGGGCGGCCTACCCTTCCGGAACAAGTGCAAACATGGTCTGAGCCGTTGCCACCAGAGCAATGGGCCAAGCCCAGCGGTGCATTGGTGAAAACCAATCAAATGGTCAAGACTGCCATGGACAAAAAAGGCGCCACGTTCGTCGAAGCGTGCAAAGCGGCGGGTTTGCATGGATGAAATGTGAGCAACCACGTTCGTCTATTTATTTGAATTCTTAACATCTGTTAAAACGTAAAGCCGATTTGTTTCGGTTTATCCGACGCCATAAGTCGGAAATTTCGAGTCTGAAATCCCCATGAATACCCGTCAGATAACGCTTGCCAATCGATGGACCGCAACCTTTCAAAACATCGGCGAGTTTCGCATGGGCGTCGAGGGCTGGGGCTTGCTTCTACAGGGTCCGAATAACCAGACGATCAAATACTTCGCAGACCAGATTGTTCTAGCGAACGACGAGGACGGCAACCAAGCCAACACCTGCATCCTGCTCTCGGTCGATGGTGTTTACGGCTGTTTGCATACGGCCGTAGACGGCGACTGGGTGATCGATTTTGCGCGAGGGATGATTGCCCCTCATCGAGTAACGATTCGCCACCATCACGACGCTTACGACGAAAGCCTTTCAGTATACGAACAGCCGGCCTTCAAACGTGCGCGCCAGTACGTCAGTGTTGTCGGAAAACACATCTACCTGACTTTTCCGCTAACCAGAGATGAGGATTTTCCCAAGGTATGGGACGAATACCTGGCAATCCGCAAACGCCAACTGGATGAGCTTTACTTCGGAACCTGACAATCGCATGGAGAGGTCCGACAGTCATCTCCAACCATATACGTCGTCATATTCCCGTAGGTGCCTCCCTCCCAAATTAAGCTTCACCTAAGCTTCCCCCGCTAGCATCCCGGCTCATCAACCTGTCGTCTTGAGCCGTGATGAGTCCCTCCGACATGAAAGCATTCGATCTGCCTACCCAGCCGCATCCCAATTTCAGCCTTGTTCTGGTCAATTACAAAACCCCGGACATCACCCGCATGTCTCTGGAACTGTTGCGCGAGCATGTTCAGGCGCAGGGCATTCCAGTGTGGGTGGTGGATAACGATTCGGCGGATGCCAGCCTTGATTATTTGCGTTCGCTGGACTGGATCAATCTGATCGAGCGGCCGTCGCCGGGCAAGGAAATGGGGCATATTGCCCATGGCAAGGCGTTGGATCTGGCCTTGGCGAAAGTTGAGACCGATTACTTGTTTCTGCTGCACACCGACACCTTTGTCTACGACATGGAAGTGTTTGCGATGATGATGCGCGAATGCACGAAAAATGCGGACATGGCGGCGGTGGGTTGTGTTGAGCAACTTGATCGTGGGTTACTGCGTGATACCTGGCGTTTAACTTCGCGGTTCTGCAAACATCATGTTCGTCGGCTCAAAGTTCATCTTGGCCTGCGTTCGAAGCCGCCACGCCCGTATAAAGAAACCCATTTGAAAAGTTTCTGCACGCTGTGGAATGCGCGTTTGATGAAGTCGCTCGGACTGCACTTCTGCATGGATGAAGAGGTGCCTGGTTACACGCTTCAGGATCGAATGGTCGGGTTGGGCTATGGCGTCAGGTTTCTCTCGCCGCGGAAGATTTTCCGCTATCTGGATCACATTCAGGCCGGCACCGTCGCGGCGGCGGGCACGTATGGCAAGGATCATCGCCGGACAAAAATGTACCAGCAGACCCTCAAACGCTTGCAGGGGCAGCACGGCAAAGCCGGCATGCAAGCTTCGACTTGATCGAAAACAATAAAAAGGGCGACTGCAAAGTCGCCCTTTTTGTTTGCAGATTCTGTATACAACTTTTCAAGTAGTGGA
>NZ_WBRZ01000433.1:0-2900 GCF_008923895.1 Pseudomonas sp. GXM4 | reverse complement strand
TCAAAAGATCGCAGCCTTCGGCAGCTCCTACAGGGGATTTGCGTCCGGGCGGGAAAAGGGCCGTTCATTCAACGCGGTGGATAGTTGGCCAGAATCCGTGCGACGGTCTCGCGAATGGCATTGCTGCGGTCAGCCGGATTCGGGCGGTTGCTGAGCATTTGCTCATCGCTGCCACGCCAGACCAGTTTGCCGTCCTTGCCGTCGAGCAGGTCGATCTGAATGGTCGCGACCTTGTAGGTGATATTGCGCGTTTCGTTGTACATCGGTGCGCCCCAGTAGCCATTCCACGGGCCGCCCCAACCGCCACCGTAGTTGGTCGTCACCTGCTGCTGCCGGTCCTCGACGATCAGGTAGGTCTGCACGCTCAGATCGCCCTTGCCGCCGCCGGCAGCCGGGCGCAAACCGCGCTGATCGAGTTGATCGGCCACCGCCTGGCGGATGCGCTGTTCGGTGAGGTCGCTTTTGATGCGCGGATCATCGGGGCGATATTGCAGGGCCGGGTCTTTCCAGCTCCAGCTGCGATAAGCGGCAAAGTCGCGGCTGGCGTCGAAATCGTGATTGACCTGATTGGCGGCGCAGGCACTGAGCAGCGCGGCAACAGCGAGTAGAGCGAGACGGCGGAACATGATTTTTCTCCGGGTGAAGACATGAACCTGCTGACACGACGTCAGCTGGGAGGATACGCCGCCATGGCTTTTTCCACAGCCTCGCGGATCGCATCGGCGCGTTCGATCTGATTGCCCTGGGTGCCGGTCTCGGCGCTGGCGCTCCACACTGGCTGACCATTGCCGGCATCGAACAGATCGACCCGCACCACCACGACCTGCTCCTGATAGGTGCGCACGATCGGCACGCTGTTGTACATGCCGTAACCGCGACCATAACGATCATAGCCGCCGTATCCACCGTAGTAGCCGTAGTCGTCGCGAACCTGACGCAAACGGGTTTCCAGACGCAGGTCGGCGCTGACCAGCAGGTCGGCCGGGCGGTTGTCGCGCATCGGCCGCAAGCCGCGTTGGTCGAGGGCGTTGCTGACCGCCTCGGCCACTTGCGCCGAGTCAGCCCATGCCGTGCCCGGCGGCAACTGCCCGTTGCGCCAGGCCCAGTTGCGGTAGCGCCCGTAATCACGCGGCGGCGCCGGGTAGGCGCTGCGGTCGAAGGTGGTGGCGGCTTGCGGCGGTGCCGGCGGCAACGGCCGTGACTGGGCCACGTAGGGGTTGCTGCCTTGGCAAGCGGCCAACCCCAGACTTATCAGCAATAACCCGCATCGAGCTTTCATGTCGCGCTCCGCTCAGATCGGCCGGCAGATCCAGTGCAAGTAACGCCCAAGCCCGGCGAAGCCTGGGTGACGACGGTGCGCGAGTTCCATTTCCAGCAAGTCCGCCAGTTCGGCGCGGGCCTGGAATTCCACCGGCATGTAATCGTGAAATACCCGTACGCCGCTCTGACTTTCGACCTGCCACATACCGGCGAGTTGCGTTGCCAATTCCCGTGGGTCGAGAGGCTGCTGCGGGGTCAGGCTCTGCTTCTCGCCGGCCATGACGTTCTTGCGCATTTTCTTGAAATGGCCCTTGAGCAGATTGCGATAAATCAGCGCATCACGGTTGTAGAACGCCAGCGACAGCCAGCCGCCGGGCTTGGTCAGTTGATGCAGCACCGGCAGGATCGCGTGGGGTTCGGCGAGCCATTCCAGCACGGCGTGGCAGATCACCAGATCGTAGGGCTCGGTGAGCTGACCGGGCAGTTCCTGCCACGGCGCCTGAATGAATGTCGCGGTGTGTCCGGCTTCGGCAAAACGCTGGCGCGCACCCTCGAGCATCGGTTCGGCCGGTTCGGTGAAGGTGACGTCATGGCCGCGCTCGGCCAGCCACAGCGACATATGCCCCAGGCCCCCGCCGATATCCAGCACGCGCAAGGGACGATCCGGCAAGGCCTCGGTCAAGTCGGCCTGCAACACCGCGAGGCGAATCGCGCCTTTGGCGCCGCCGTAGATTTTTTCGGCGAAGCGCGTGGCCAACTGGTCGAAATGACGGTCGCTCATCAGCTGAACCGCCGTTCGCTGTCGGCGAGCTTGGCGCGCACCACTTCATTCATGTCCAGACCCAGTTCGCTGCACAGCAGCAACAGATACAGGACGATATCGCCGACTTCCTGCCCGGCATGCGCGAGTTTGTCCGCCGGTAACTGGCGCGACTGATCTTCTGTCAGCCACTGGAAGATTTCCACCAGCTCGGCCATTTCGACGCTGGCGGCCATGGCGAGGTTTTTCGGGCTGTGAAATTGCCGCCAGTCGTTGCGGTCGCGAATGGCGTGCAGGCGTTCGGTCAGTTCTACAAGGTTCATCGGGCTCTCCTGAAGACGCATAGCTTCGGGGGGATGCGGGCTGAAGGCAAGCAGCGCAGATGATCTATTGCGGGAGCGAGCCTGCTCGCGAAGGCGTTGGCTCAGATAGCAGATGGTGTGAATGACACACCGCTTTCGCGAGCAAGCTCGCTCCCACAGGGATGGAGTAAAACCACTATCATGCAGGGAACTCGGCCGCCCTCGGCGTGGCCCAAGGCTCAGCTCTTTCATCAGGGATGCACACATGCGTGTAGAAAGCTTTTTCGAATGGCTCGGCCAGGCACTCGGTTCGGTCATCCGCTTTATCGTCGACGGCCTCAGCGGCCTGTTCAATATGCTCAGCAATGCCGGCAGCAACTTTGTCGACGGCCTGGCGCAAACGCTGGGGATGGACACCTCGATCATCAGCATCATCGCCCTGATCGTTGGCCTGATGCTGCTGTGGTCGGCGATCCGGGCGTTCATGAACGCGTCGATCATTGCCGGGATCATCTGGTTGCTGCTGGGGTTGTGGTTGTTGAGCTGGATTATTCACTAGCGCTTCAAAAGCCCCTCAC